>NZ_JBPQTP010000015.1:0-91299 GCF_051386395.1 Micromonospora sp. URMC 106 | reverse complement strand
GGGCGGCGGCTCGGCCCCGCCCGGCTGACGCGTGGTGTCGTCGGTGGACATGTAACCCCCGCTCCCGGCGCGGACGCGCCGTCGCCGTGCTCAACGAGCGCCGCCCCCTGAGCGTCGCGTCGCCGCGTCGCCGCGTCGCCGCCTCGCCGCCTCGCCGCCTCGCCGCGTCGCCGCCTCGCCGCCTCGCCGCGTCGCCGCCTCGCCGCCTCGCCGCGTCGCCGCGTCGCCGCGTCGCCGCCTCGCACGGCGGGCACCGGCCCTCCGGCGTCGCGGCGTCGTCGGTTCACATGCCCCGGCGGGGGAGCGGCAGGTGCCCGGGGAGGAGGTCGGAGGTCAGCGTGACGCCGGTGGCCCGCAGGGCGTCGATCAGGGTGTTCTGCACCAGATAGGAGTCCGGCAGTTGCCAACGGGCCTGCTCGGGCGCGACCGCCCAGCGGACGGTGCCCTCCGGCAGCCGGGTCGGCGGGGCCGGGATCCACGAGCCGGGGCCGTGCCGTACGACGTGGAAGCAGTGGTCCAGCTCGGGGCGGAGCGGATCTCCGGGACGGACCAGGAACATCCAGCGGCCGGTCGGAGTCACCAGCACCGGCCCGCGTACGCCGACGCCCGCGGGGTGGGTCTGCACCGCGTCCAGGACGTGCCGACCGAGGTGCGTGGGGACCTCCAGCACGTCGAACGCCCGGCCGGTGGGCAGCAGCACGCCGTGCGGGCGGGTGCGCCACCAGGTCGCCACCCGGGCCGGGTCGGCGCTCGCCGCGTGCTCCCAGTTCTCCAGTGCGGGATGGCAGCCGACCGTCGGGCAGCCGGCGCGGCCGCAGACGAAGCGGCTGCGGGCGAGGCAGGCCCCCGGGGTGACGTCCCAGCCGTGCAGCGCGTAGCGCACGGCCACCCGGCGCAGCCGCACCCGTTCCAGGGGCGACAGTTGCACGACGCGCGGTCCGACGTTCCCCCACATGTGCCATCTCCCTTCGCCGGACCCGGTCGGCATCCAGGTCGCATGTCGAGCACCGTCACTGCCGTAACCCGCGATCGTTGAGCTGACGAACGGCTGATGCAACTTGCACGGAAACTACGAGAACTGGCTGTACGGCTGACGTACATGCTGTGCGACCAGCGAAAATCTGAGGCGTGCGCGCGATCGCGACCGCGAGCGTCAGCCGGCGGGCCGGGTCGGGTCGGGCAGGGGAGGGACGGAAGATGGACGAGTTACCCATAGGGCGGCGGGTGGCCTACTGGCGGGGGCGGCGCAAGATGTCGCAGCAGGTCTTCGCCGACCGGCTGGGCAAGTCGAAGAGCTGGGTGGACAAGGTCGAGCGCGGGGTGCGGCGCCTGGACAAGTTCTCCGTCCTCTACGAGATCGCCGACATCCTCCAGGTCGACGTGCAACTGCTGCTCGGCAAGGACCCGGAACGGCGTACGGACGCGTTGAACTGCATCGACCAGGTCGAGGTGCAGGAGATCCGGGCGGCCCTGGAGCGGTACGACTCGATGAGCGCGTACTTCGACGCCGCGCCGTACCCGCCCCCGCTGGCCGACATGCGCAAGGCCGTCAACCACGCCTGGCTCACCTACCAGTACGGCCGCTACGGGATGCTCACCCGGGCGCTGCCGAAGCTGCTGCGCGACGCCCAGGCCGCCGACGCCGGCTACCGCGGCGACGAGGCCCGGGAGGCGGCCCACCTGCTGGGGCAGGTCTACCAGATCGCCTCGTCGGTGCTGCGCAAGCTGGGCGAGTGTGACCTGGCCTGGCTGGCCGCCGACCGCTCGATGGCGGTCGCGCAGCGCGCCGACGACCAGCTCCTGGCCGGCATCGCCACCACCCGGGTCTGCAACGCGCTGGTCGCGATGGGCCGGCCCCGCCCCGCCCTCGAACTCAACGTCACCATCGCCAACCGGCTCGCTCCCGGCGGCGGCAACGAGGCGTCCCCGGCCCGCCTCTCGGTCTACGGGATGCTGCTGCTCCAGGGGGCGATGGCCGCCGCGCGGATCGGCGACTCGGCCACGGTCGACGACCTGATCAACGGCGCGCAGGAGGCGGCGACCCTCCTCGGCGGCGACCACAACCACTACTGGACCTCGTTCGGGCCGACCAACCTGGAACTGCACCGGGCGGCCGCCGCGGTCGAGCTGGGCGACGGAGGGCGCGCGGTGGAGGTCCACCAGCAGCGGATCCAGGAGCCGGCGTTCAACGCGCTGCTGCCCGAGCGCCGGGCCCACCACCTGCTCGACATCGCCCGCGGCTTCGCCCAGGTCGGTGACGTGGCCAACGCCGGCGAGATGCTCCTGCGCGGCGACCGCCTCGCCCCGTCCGAGATCCGCTGCCGGCCGATCGCCCACGAGGTGATGTCGGACATCCTGCGTCGCACACGTGGTGCGCCGCCTTCTCCGATTGCGGAGTTGGCTGAGCACATGGGAGTAGGGGTATGAGCGCGGAGCCGGCCTGATGAGCGGCCAGCGCCCGAGCAGCGAGCGCCGCGAGGTGCTCTACGTCATCGCCTGCGGTTCGCCGCTGGCCCGCCACGTCGGCCGGCTCGTCGAGCTGGCCCAGCAGGACGGCTGGGACGTCTGCGTGGTCACCACGCCGGACGGCGCCAAGTTCGTCGACCGGGCCGAGCTGGCCCGGCAGACCGGGCACCCGGTCCGCATTCACTACAAGAATCCGGGTGACCTCGACGTGCTGCCGCCGGCGGACGCCATGATCGTCTGTCCGGCGACGGTCAACACGGTCAACAAGTGGGCGGCCGGGATCACCGACACACTGGCCCTCGGCCTGCTGGTGGAGGCGCAGGGATTGGGGGTGCCGCTGGTGGCGGTGCCGTTCACCAACGCGGCGATGGCGGGCCACCCGGCCTTCCGGGCCGGCCTCGCCCGGCTCGCCGAATGGGGGGTGACGGTGCTCTTCGGCGACCACGTCGTCCCGCTGCACCCGCCCGGCACCGGCGAGCGCCACCTGCACGCCTTTCCCTGGGCCGTGGGTCTGGCCGCCGTCCGGGACCGCCTCTGCCCCGTCGCCTGAGATGCAGGGTGGGGCCCCTGGCCGACGCGGCGCGTTGGCGAGGGGCCCTTCCTCCCCGCCGGTGACGGCGGTGGGGTGGCCGGCGGCGCGCCCCCGAGGTGTCGCGGACACGCCGTGACGTCGGGTGGGCGACGCCCCCGGCCACGGCCCGCGCCGGTAAGCTGGCCCGCCGTGAGCACCAACGCAGACCCGCCGACCGTCTCCGAGGTGGTCGCCGAGCTGGAGCGGCGCTACCCGCCGGCCTGGGCCGAGGAGTGGGACCGGGTCGGGCTGGTGCTCGGGGAGCCGTGTGCCCCGGTGCGCCGGGTCCTCTGCGTGGTCGACGTGGTGCCCGAAACCGTCGCCGAGGCGCTCGACGCCGGAGTCGACATGATCGTCGCCCACCATCCGCTGCTGCTGCGCGGCGTGTCGTCGGTCGCCCCGACGACGTACAAGGGGCGGATCGTCCACCGGCTGATCAAGGCCGACGTGGCGCTGTACGTCGCGCACACCAACGCCGACGTGGCCGACCCGGGGGTCTCCGACGCGCTCGCCGCCCGGTTCGGGCTGACCGGGCTGCGCCCGCTGCACCGACCCGCGCCCGGCTCGCCGGCCCACGGCGCCGGCCGGGGAATCGGCCGGATCGGCGAGCTGCCGGAGCCGATGACCCTGGCGGAGCTGACCCGGCACGCCGCCGCCGTGCTCCCCGCCACGGCCTGGGGAGTTCGCGCCGCGGGGGAACCCGGGCGTATGGTTCGTACCCTCGCGGTCAGCGGCGGCGCGGGGGACGGCTTCCTCGCCGACGCGACCGCTGCCGGGGTGGACGCGTTCCTCACCGCCGACCTGCGGCACCATCCGGCCGGCGAGCACCTCGCCGCCGACGGCCCGGCCCTGCTCGACGCCGCCCACTGGGCGACCGAACGACCGTGGCTGGACGACCTGGCCGCCATCCTGCGGGAGGCGACGGGCGTCGAGACGCTGGTGTCCGACCTGGACACCGACCCGTGGACCGTACACGCCGCCCCACCCGCGGTGGACGAGAAGGAGCCCCGACGTGAAGGCTGACCCGCAGGTCCAGCGCCGCCTGCTCGACCTCCAGGCGATCGACACCGCCCTCGCCCAGCTCGCCCACCGCCGTCGCGTGCTGCCCGAGCGGGCCGAGCTGGAGGCGTTGGCCCGGGAGCTCTCCGCGCTGGAGGACGAGCGGGTCCGTGCCCAGGTGGCGGTCGACGACCTCGATCGGGACATCGCCCGGCTGGAGAAGGACATCGACCAGGTGCGGGCCCGTAAGTCCAAGGACGAGGACCGGCTGGCCGCCGGCACCGGCCCGGCCCGGGAGCTGGAGGCCCTCCAGCACGAGCTGGTCTCGCTCAACCGCCGCCAGGGCGACCTGGAGGACGCCGAGCTGGAGCTGATGGAGCAGCGGGAGACCGCGCAGGGCGTGCTGGACGGCATCGAGAAGCGGATCGCCGAGGCCCGGGAGAAGCGGGACGCCGCCGAGCGGCGCCGCGACGACGCCCTGGCCGAGATCGCCAAGGAGGAGGAGTTCAAGCGCGGCGCCCGCCAGCCGCTCGCGGCCGACCTCCCGGCCGACCTGGTCCAGCTGTACGACAAGATCCGCGAGGACTCGGGGCTCGGCGCGGCGCTGCTCACCGCCGGCCGGTGCGGCGGTTGCCGGCTGGACCTCTCCGGCGCCGACCTGGCCCGGATCCGCAAGGCGGCGCCGGACGACGTCGTGCGCTGCGAGGAGTGCCGGCGGATCATGGTCCGCACCAACGAGTCCGGCCTGTAGCCCGTGGCGCCGCGCGTGGTCGTCGTCGAGGCCGACGGCGGGTCCCGGGGCAACCCCGGCCCGGCCGGCTACGGCGCGGTGGTCCGCGACTCCGACACCGGTGAGGTGCTGGCCGAGCGGAGCGAGTCGATCGGCGTCGCCACCAACAACGTCGCCGAGTACCGGGGGCTGATCGCCGGGCTGGAGGCGGCCGCCGAACTGGGCGCCACCGAGGTCGAGGCCAGGATGGACTCGAAGCTGGTGGTCGAGCAGATGTGCGGCCGCTGGCAGATCAAGCACCCCGGGCTGCGCCCGCTCGCCGCGCAGGCCGCCGGCCTGGTGAACCGTTTCGCCGCGGTCCGGTTCAGCTGGATCCCCCGCGAGCGCAACCGGCACGCCGACGCCCTCGCCAACGCCGCCATGGACGCCGCCGCCGCGGGCCGCGCCCCGGCCCCGGCCGCCGTCGAGCCGCCGCGCGTCGTGGAGCCCCCGCGCGAGGTGGCCGGCCCCGACTCGGCGGCCCGGGCGAGGGCCCGCGAGGTGGCCGCCCGCGCCGCGTCGGCGACGACCACCGGCACCGACCCGGCGACCGCGCCCGCCTCCTGGGAGCCGCGGCCGAGCTTCACCGCCACCCGGCTGATCCTGGTCCGGCACGGCGAGACCGCGTACACCGAACAGCGCCGCTACTCCGGCCGCGGCGACGTGCCGCTGTCCGAGCGGGGCCGGGCCCAGGCCCGGGCCACGGCCGCCCGGGTGGCCGGGCTGGCCCCGTCCGTCGCGGCCGTGGTCAGCTCGCCCCTGTCCCGGTGTACGGCGACCGCGGAGGCGATCGCCGGGGCGCTCGGCGGGGTGCCGGTGCGCCGCGAGGACGACCTCGTCGAGTGCGACTTCGGGGCCTGGGAGGGGCGTACCTTCGCCGAGGTCCGCGAGGGATGGCCGGGGGAGATGGACGCCTGGCTCGCCTCCACGCGGGTGGCCCCGCCGGAGGGCGAGTCGTTTGTCGAGGTCGCCGAGCGCTGCCGCCGCGCGGTCGACGGACTGTGCCGGGCGTACCCCGGGGAGACCGTGGTGGTGGTCTCGCACGTCTCGCCGATCAAGCTGGTGCTGCGCGACGCGCTCGCGGCCGGCGACGGGTTCCTGCACCGGCTCTTCCTGGACGCGGCCGGCATCTCGGTGCTGGACATGTGGCCCGACGGCGGCGTCGCCGTCCGCACGGTCAACGACACCGCGCACCTCGCCGGAGTCTGAGCCGGCTCCGCGCGCCTGGCTGGCCTCCGACCGCCTTCCGCGCTGAGCCGGCTCCGCTCGCCTGGCCGGCCTCCGCCGCCTTCCGCCGCCCGGCCGCTCTCTCCCGCCCTGGCTGGTTTCTCGTCCGCCCGCCTGGCCTCCGGCCGCCCGCACCGTCGGCCGGCTGACCGCGGGCCGGCGGTGGTAGCCGTTCGGCGCACGCCGCCGCCCGTTCGGCGCACCGGCGTCCCCCGGTCGAACGTGACGGCGCTCACATGGTCGTAGCCTCCGGCCGTCATCGTGTCGATCTACGACCACCGGAGGTGTGTCACATGGCCGCACCCGAACCGGAGGCGCCCACAGCGGCGCCCACCAGGGCGAAGGACCACAGCCCCTGGAACTGGTTGCTCTTCATCCCGATCGTGGTGCCGCTGATCCCGGCGTTCTTCAACGGCGACTCGCCCCGGGTCCTCGGCTTCCCGCGCTTCTACTGGCTCCAACTCGCCTACATCCTGCTCGGCGTGGCCACCACGACGCTGGTGTACCAGATGACGAAGAAGCGGGGTGGGCGCTGATGTGGCGCGACCACCTCACCGAGATCATCATCTTTTCGCTGCTCTTCCTGCTGGTCAGCGGGATGGGCTTCGTGGCGGCCCGGTGGCGCGCCCCGAAGGACATGGCCCACCTCGACGAGTGGGGGCTGGGCGGACGCAACTTCGGCGGCTGGATCACCTGGTTCCTGGTCGGCGGTGACCTCTACACGGCGTACACCTTCGTGGCGGTGCCGGCGCTGATGTTCGGGGCCGGCGCGGCCGGGTTCTTCGCCGTGCCGTACACCATCGTGATCTACCCGCTGGTGTTCCTGGTGCTGTGCCGGCTCTGGTCGGTCTCGCACCGGCACGGCTTCGTCACCCCGGCGGACTTCGTCCGCAGCCGGTTCGACTCGCCCGTGCTGGCGCTGCTCGTGGCGATCACCGGCATCGCCGCCACGATGCCCTACATCGCGCTGCAACTCGTCGGCATCGAGGCGGTGCTCAAGACCATGGGGGTCACCGGCGAGAGCGCCCTGGCCCGGCACCTGCCGATCATCGTCGCGTTCGCGATCCTGGCCGCGTACACGTACCAGTCCGGGCTGCGCGCCCCGGCGCTGATCGCGTTCGTCAAGGACACGCTGATCTACATCGTGATCCTGGTGGCGGTCATCTGGCTGCCGTACAAGCTCGGCGGCTGGGGCGAGATCTTCGACGCCGCCGACGCGAAGTTCGACGCGTCGCCGAACCCGAACGACGGGGTGCTGCTCACCGCCAACAACCAGCTCCAGTACGTCACGCTGGCGTTCGGCTCGGCGCTGGCGCTGTTCCTCTACCCGCACAGCATCACCGGCGTGCTGGCCAGCCGGAACCGGGACGTGATCAAGCGGAACATGTCGGCGCTGCCCGCGTACAGCCTGCTGCTCGGGCTGATCGCGCTGTTGGGCTTCATGGCCATCGCGGCCGGGGTGAAGCCGCTGCCCGGGGCGAAGGAAGGCAGCGTGGACAGCAACACCGTGGTGCCGGTCCTGTTCGACCAGCAGTTCCCCGACTGGTTCGCGGGCGTCGCGTACGCGGCCATCGGAATCGGCGCGCTGGTGCCGGCGGCCATCATGTCCATCGCGGCGGCGAACCTGTTCACCCGCAACATCTACAAGGAGTACCTGAAGCGGGACGCCTCCCCGGCCCAGGAGGCGAACGTCTCGAAGATCACCTCCCTGGTGGTGAAGGTCGGCGCGGTGGCCTGCATCGTCTTCCTCGACCCGCAGTTCTCCATCGACCTCCAGCTCATCGGCGGCGTGATCATCCTCCAGACGCTGCCGGCGGTGGCGCTGGGCCTCTACACCCGCTGGTTCCACCGGGGCGCGCTCGTGGCGGGCTGGGTCGCCGGCATGGGGCTGGGCATGTGGATGCTCTACCAGATCCCCAACGCGGCCACCGGGCGCAAGCACTTCGGCGGCTCGGCGTTCCCGCTGTCGGACTTCGGCTTCGACACCCCGAAGACGATCTACGTCGGGATCGTGGCGGTGCTGGCCAACCTGCTGGTGGCGGCCCTGCTGACGGTGGTGCTGCGGGCGGCCAAGGTGCGCGACGGCGTCGACGGCACCACGCCGGACGACTACTTCGCCGACGAGGGCGACCCGCGGGTCGTGCCCGGCCAGCGCCGGGACGCCGACGCCGCCCCGGAACCGGTCGCCTGAGCGGACGGGCCCCCGCGCTCGCGCGGGGGCCCGTCCCGTGCGGCGGCGTGCCGGGCTGCGGCCCGGTCGTGCGGGCACCCCTCGCGGGGTCAGCGCAGGGCGCGCGAGAGCAGGTACAGGCCGATCACCGTGCCGAAGACCACGATCAGGGCCTTGAGCACCACCGGCGGCAGCCGGCGGACCAGCCGGGCGCCGGCGTACCCGCCGACCAGCGTCGCCGGGGCGACCAGCGCGACCGCCGCCCAGTTCACCGGGCCGAACAGCGCGAACACCACGAGCGTGGTCAACCCGACCACGGCGGAGAGCAGGTTCTTGATCGCGCTCACCCGGGCCAGCGTCGCGTCCAGCACCAGGGCCAGGCCGGCGACCAGCATCACCCCGAGCGCCGCGCCGAAGTAGCCGCCGTACACCGCGCCGACCGCGACCATGGCCTGCACGCTGACCGTACGGCGGCGCGGCGACAGGTCGCGGGGGTGCCCGACCAGGCGGCGCAGCGGATCCTGGAAGGCGAGCACCGCCGTCGCCGCGAGGACCAGGAAGGGTACGACCAACTCGAACGCCCGGGCCGGGGTGACCAGCAGCAGCAGGGCGCCGGCGACCGTGCCGACGACCGTCGTCGGCACCAGCGTGGCCAGCGCCCGCCCGCGCGGCAGGTCCCCTCGACTGCCCGCCACGCTCGCCACGTACCCGGGAAAGACCGCCACCGAATTGCTCACGTTGGCCGGCACGGGCGCCAGGCTCACCGCGATCATCGCCGGGAAGGTGATGAGCGAGCCTCCGCCGGCCGCCGCGTTGACCGTGCCCGCGGCGAGACCGGCGGTGAGCAGCAGCGCGGCGTCGGAGAGGTCCATGGTCCCCAGAGGCTAGTACGCGCCCCACCCACCTGCCCGGCACGGTGACCTGCGCGACCCCGCCCCCTGCGGCGGGCACGGCCCGGAGCGTATCGCCGCCCCGCCCCGCCCCGGCCCGGCGATGCTGCGTCCCGGCCGGTGCACGGCGCTCTTTCGGGGAAATAGCGCCCATCCGGCACCGGGAGGCCACTTTTTCCCTGAAAGAGTGCGATCGGCGGGTGCGGTCGGGCTGCGGCCGGCCCGGGGCGGCAATAGCCGCGGCGGTGGCGTCGTTAGGATGAGTGCGCGACGGACGAGTCGACCGGGCGGTCGCGTCGGCGGGCTCCGGCCCGCCGCCGAGGAACGTCCGGACTCCACAGGGCAGGGTGGTTGCTAACGGCAACCCGGGGTGACCCGCGGGACAGTGCCACAGAAAACAGACCGCCGGCCCCATCGGGGACGGTAAGGGTGAAACGGTGGGGTAAGAGCCCACCAGCACCCCGGGTGACCGGGGTGGCTCGGTAAACCCCACCCGGAGCAAGGCCAAGAATGGGTCGTCACCCGGCAGGGACGACGATCCGCGCAGACGCTCGAGGGTGGCCCGCCCGATGTCTGCGGGTAGGCCGCTTGAGCCTGCCGGCGACGGTAGGCCTAGATGGATGGCCGCCGCCGGCGCGAGCCCCTCGGGGCGCGCGCCGGTCACAGAATCCGGCGTACAGGTCGACTCGTCCGTCGCCCACCAGCTCAGAGCCGTGATCAAGGCTCTGAGCTGGTCTTCTATCTGGTGTCGTTGGTTGACTTTGGTCATTGCTGGGTGGCGTCTGACGGCCTGGCCACGGCCTGGGACGGCCTGGAGACGGCCTGATCTTGCGGTGCGGTGGCCTGGTGTCGCTAAGCGATGACCCGATAGCGAGAGAGCATCGACATGATGGTCTCGATGCGGGCGGTCATTAGCTGGTCGGGCGGGTGATGTACCCGAACCGTCGTGACGATGGAGCCGGGGTCGTTCGCCAGCTCTAGACGGAGCGTGGTGGTCCCGATAAGTGGGTAGTCGTACCACCCTTGCCGGTCTTCGGCGTCGGTATCGCTCAGCCCGGCCCCGATGGCGTCCCAGTCCCAGTCGTCGGCCTCGTACTCGACGAGGGCTGCCAGAGACTCGACCAATGGGCGGATGTTCGCGGTGAGGACCCAACTGGCGGTGCTCGTAGACGCACTCGCCTCGACGCTGTCGCTCATGCGCGTCAGGGTAGGCGGGAACGTCTGCGGCCCGCGCCTGGTCCTCGTCGACGGTGGGGAACTGGTGCCGCGGCGCGGTGATCCGGTGGCAAGCCAGTCCTGGGTTTGGACTGGCGCGGCAGCCGGAAGCCCCTACCTCGACGGAGGTCGGGGCGACGGCTTCCGTAGCGGCCTCTGTGGTCCAATCCGTGGATGGGTTGGGACGAGCGCGTGCCAGAGCTGCTGGCGCACCTGGGGGATCTGGGTTTGGTCGGACTCGTCAAGATTGACGGCGAGCGGGAGCACAAGCCCTGGACAGTGGTGATCTCGGGCCAGCGCCTCGATGGTGCGGCGATCAGGTGCGACGGCAACACCCTTGACTACTGCCTTCGCCATGCAGTCGCCGCGCTTCGTGAGCGCCTCCCGGACGAACTCGCCCTGGACTGATCTGCGTGTCGGCGTGGGGCGGTAAGCCACCGGCCGGGGTTGCCGCCCCGCACCGCGCGGAGCGCGGTGCCTTGATCCTCTAAGAGCACAATTCGGCAGCTCAATCAAGGGTGTGTGGCAGCCTCGCTCGTGTGCGCGGCCCGGCGGCCGCGCGGAGTGATCAAAGCGGAACATCATCGGACGCAGATCTTTAGGTAATCTACCGCTTTCATAGTATCGGGGGTGCCGTGAGAGAAGTACGGGTAGTCGTTCCGGTCCGGCCTTGGAAAGCCCGTGCTTGGAGCGCCTTCATGCCGCAGCAATCCTTAAGGCGCGTAGCTGCTCGCAAGATCACAAAGGCGCAACGCGAACTCGGCCTAAGAACCCGCAAACAAGCTGAGAGTTCACGCGAATTCCTGGGCCTTCTCTGGCAGGTGGAGGGCTCAATCTTGGCCCTTGTGACGGCTGTTGTCCTGTTTGCTTTCGAAGGGTTGACGCGTTCACGGCCGGGGGTTCCAATTTGGGAGTATGCGGGCCGATCTGGCTTGGCGCAGTATCTAATGCTTGGAGGGGCGGGCCTTTCCGCTATTCCTGTCAGCCTATTCTGGCCGAAGGAAATTCCGCCGCTGGCGGCAGCTCACTTTGCGGCTACAGTGAGTGCGCTCGGAATAGTTGCGCTGCCATTTTTTGTATATAACGCGATGCGTCTTATTGATGCAAATTGGCTGCGCAGTCAGCGCCTAGCGGACGTTCATTTGACAGTCGCTCAGCTAGTTCGTGAGGAAGCCATCGAGCGTGTGGCACTCAACGAACTCCGCGAGCGGGTCAAGGATCTAAAAATGGAGATACGAAACGTGCTTCCGCGTGAGGGCGGAAGGGTGTGCCAAGAGGCAGCCTCCACAGCGACGTTATATGACATTAATGTACGTCGGCTAATCACGATTGCGAAGCAAAGCAGATCAACACTTACAATTCGCGCTGCGATCGGTGATGTAGTAGGGCAGGGCACGCCCTTGCTGGTGTCTGAGGGATCTGCAGAGAGTGTGCAATTCCAGCCAATCTTCATACTCTCCCGAGGTGGGAGAGTGGACCGAATGGGCAAGCTGCTCTCGCAAGTTAAGGAGGAAGGCTTCGAATCCTTACGCTCGGAGTCGTCCTCGGCCATCGCAGCCGTCGTGGACTCATATACGGAACTCTGGCTAGCGTGGCCACGTGCTTGGGCTGCATATGGGCAGCGGCTTGCGGGCGGTTTCATCAACCAAGGAAAGCTATTTCGCCTGACCCCGCTAGACGAATTGCGCTCTGACCTTTGGTCATTGCTCGATACCGCCATCGAGCGCGGGCTTCGTGAGCAGGCGAATGCACTAATAGGAATTATTTACCGCGTGGGGAGCGAGGCGATCGAGCTTGACGCGCCGGACATCCTGGGGGGAATAACCGGCCTTGCGAGATCTCAACTGCGCCCCACAGGCGGGGCCGCCTCGTCGTTCTTCGAGGTTACGAATGATCGTCTAGTTCGTATGCAAGTGGAACTGTGCAGATATCACGCAGTCCCAAGGCTGGAGGATAACCGTCGCAGCGTTCCGGAAAGGCGACAGGCTGCGGAGTGCGTGTCTGTGCTCTTCGAAGCTATCGCTGAGTGCTTGAAGATCGCACTAGATAACCGCGACGGTGCGCTCTTCGATGGATTCGACAAGGAATTCTGTCGGCTGCTCGATTTTTGGGAGATTGAGCCGGACGAGTATCTCTCCAAGCAGGCGTTGGAGGATCGGCTATTCGCCGAAAAAGCGTCAATTGCTGAGGATGAGGCTCGGGATAGCCTTGAGCTTCATGTAATTCAGCGCCAACTAATGGATCTCCGGTCCATGCTTCGGCTCTCGCTGCTGGGTTGGGCGTTACATAACGTTACCAAGAAGGCGCTGGATGAAGGGACACTAAAGTCACTTCTCCGAGTTGCCCGAACCTTTACGGAGCTCGAAGACCTGGTCCGGATCGTGGATGCTGCCCTACAGCAGCGGCGTGGTCGGTTGGATGACTGGGTCATGTCGTCGCTACCCTCCAATGAGGTTCACGCTATTGATAGAGAGGGACCGCTGTTTCTTGCGGTCGCGTTGGTGCTGTTTATTTCTCCGAGAGCGACTATTATCCCGCCGGCTCCGTGGCTTTTTGAGCAGCGCGCCCAGCGCTTAAAGAGTGCCATGACGGTTCTTGCTGAAGACGGAGAACTCCTGGCGGCAGCAGGGATTGACCGGCAGAAGTCAGGAGACCTGGTAATTCGCCTTAGTGCGGCGCTAGATCAGTCGCTCGTCGCCCAAGCGGCGATAGAGCGTGCGGAGCTTATCGACCAACCGCTCGACCTAGCGAAAGTCGAGGAGTTCAAGGCGAAGGTGTTGGAGGGCTGGACTACGGCGCGTGTGTTGCCGGAGTTTTTGGAAGTAGGTGGTGTTGCCTTATCTCGTCGTCCCACCGAAAGTTGGGCCGACAGGAGGTTTGGCTTCGGCCCGCGCTTCGAGAATAAGTTATTGTTCGTCACGCCCTCGAAGATGATCGGGTTGGACCATCATGCACGGGAATATGGGCGCCGTCTGGCGCGGGCGGAATTTGATGCAGTGATCTCCAAGATTCAAACGGCGTCGCCGAAGCTAAGGGGGAAGGGCAGAGTTCGCGACAGGGTGTCTCAGGCGATTGAGCAGATATCCGCGGAGGGATATTCAGCTTCAGTCATGATCGTGCCTCGGGACCACAAATTGTTAATCGCTTTAGGGCTAGCTCCCGAGTGGCGGCGACGCTTTCGAACTAACGGTTTCAAGCGCTCGGTAGCTGGGGAGTTCCTCGGCCTCACGGTCATAGAGGCACATAAGTTCGAGGCGAATCGGATATGCGTTCTGGATTTTGCCGCGTTCTTGAGGGTTTACGAAATGGCTGAGGCGGAAGGCCCGGACGTGGTGTGCAAGGTTGAAGCGATCGACGAGGTGAAAGCGGCTGAGATCTTAGCTGGATGGAAGAAGCGTAAGCAGTATGATCCTCAGCGTCACATGAGCGAGGAAGATCTGCGCGCCAATGTGGGCGTGAACATTTACCGCCACTTCGAGGTGGAGGTTGTCGCTCCAAGGGCATCCAGGCTGGTTTGGATTCCACCTTCGCTGGTAGCCAAGGCAAACAGCTCGGCAGCGGCGGAATGAGCATTTAGTCACACCACTTTGCAAGTTGACCCTGCACGTGTGCGAGCCGCTAGCGGTGACGCACTCTTCGGCCTGACTGCTACCTTAAGGGAGTCACTGTCAGGAGCGTTAGGGAGGCGCTTCGATGGCAGGCGTGCAGGGGCGGCCAGCCCGCCGGCGCTGTCCGGCTAGCGCGGGTGGGACTGTATCTGCGCTGCCTCGGGCGCAGCTGTAGGGCGTGAAGATCGATGCTGCCGAACATGAGGGCGCGATGTGGCGCGAATTGTAGCGGATCCTGCGACTTGGATAGATGGTTGAGTCCGGCGAGCCGGACCGCCGGGAGCATCGATTTGCAGCAGCCCATTCTTCTGCACAAAAACGCTACGGCGTGAGACGGCGTCACCCTTACGATCGAGTTGGTATCCGTCGAGCCATATCCAGTGGTAGTAGGTGGCCCAATCGAGCACGCGGATCACACGGAACATGATCGGTTGAATGAACTGCACGCTTGCAGCCCGGGTGAGGTGTATGACATCCCCGGCCTTGGGCGGGGGCAGCTCGGCCCCCTGCCTCATGGCTTCTTGTGAAGGGTTTGTCGGGCGGTTGGGGTGCGGCGCGTCACCGGCCTTCACGTCGGCTCTTTCTGTCTTGCCAGGCGCGTAGGGTCTCGCGGGCCTCTGTCACGCGTGGGCATTCATCGTCGGTGCATCGCGGGCAGGTGGCGCGGTTGTGGAAGTCGATGACGTTGCCGGCCATCAGGACGAGGAACGGGGGCTCTGGTCGCTGCTGTGGGATCGACATGGCCTACCTCTGGTTGAGTCGCGTCGCGACGTTCCTGGAGCACCAGAGTCCTGCCTTGGTCATCAGAGGCGGCTCTGGTGCGGGGACGGCGGCTCGACCAACCCACTTCTGTGGCTCCCGGCCGTGCCTGGATGGGGCTGGTTCACCGGCTACGTAGTCGACAGGTTGGTCGGGGCGTTGGAGCCACTTGAACCTATTCATGCGTTAAGGGTAAGCGACTAGTACCTGCGCTAACTAGGTGTCCGCCAACTTGACTCACGCCTAGTCGGCGTGTGCCTAGCGTCAGCGTCATGGGCAGGAAGCTGCGGTTGGTGGGTTCGGGGGAGATCCGGACCATGCTCGGTGGCGTCTCGCGCCAGCGCGTCTACCAGATCACCAACCGGCGCGACTTCCCGGAACCCGTGGCCACGCTCCAGATGGGCAACGTCTGGCTGGCCGAAGACGTTGAGGCGTGGATCGCTGCCAAGCGCGGGGACCTGGACTAGCTCCGGGGCGGCTGCACCAGCTTCCCCGGTCCGGGGTCGAACTGACGACACGAGAAACGCCCCGGTGATGATCTCCCGGGCGCTCGTGTGCGGTGTGGTGGTGCTACAGCTCGTCAACGGCGAAGGCGGTCACCAGTTCGGCCATGCTGTCGATGACGACATCTGCGGCGGCGAACCGTTCGCGCTTGCCAGGCTTGTTGGCGTACCCGATGGCGGGGGCTCCGGCGGCGTGGGCGGCCTCGATGTCGCTGACAGAGTCGCCTACGAGGACGCATTCCGCCGGCTCGGCGCCCAGCTCCCGCACGGCGGCCAGCACCGGGAACGGGTCCGGCTTCATCCGCTCCGGCGCGGCTTCGGGGCGGCCGATGACCGGGTGCACGTACGAGGTGAGGCGTCGGGCGCTCAGGTAGGCGTGGACTGAGTCGGCCGAGTTGTTCGACACCACGGCGACCCGGCGACCGGTCTGGTGGGCGGCGACGATGACTTCCCTGCCGTACGGGGTCGGCTCGGCGGTGCGGGCCGCGGTGACTTCCTCGCGGGTCATGGCCTCGTCGACCAGGCGGACGACGGCGGGGCGCCCAAGGGTGGCGGTGAAGCGGAGCACGGCGAGCGGATCGCGCTCGGCCAGGATCTCGGGCGGCAGGGTCACGGCCTGGTCGACGAGCAGCCGGCGCAACTCATGGGCGACGGTCGACGCCGAGTGTTGGGCGAAGACGCTGCACACGGGGCCGTCGAAGTCGAGCAGGATCACCCGGGCGCGGTCGACCACCTTGGCCAGGTCGACGGCGGTCACGAGGCGTACTCGCGGGCGATGATGCCCCACATGCTGTCGAACCAGGCGCGGGCCTGCTCGACGTAGAGGGCGTCATTGCTGGCGTCCTCGTCGCTGGGCGTGAACGGGAAGAGGATCGCGTCCTTGCCCATCGCGTCGTAGATCGCCATCGGCTTGCCGTCGACGGAGGCGGTGTGCTCGACGACCGGGTAGAAGCCGAAGAACGCTTCCTGCTCGTTGATGATGAAGAGCTTGAACAGCGGCGCGGCCCTATGGACGCGTACCTCGGTGGTGGCGGTCTTGACCAACCCGAGGTCGGCAAGCTCCTGGACGGCGTCGGTGAGTGCGTGGATCGACCGGTCGGTGATGCGGCGGGCTCCCTGGCGGTCGGAAGGAGCGGATCAAATCGGATCTGTTCGGCAAAGGGATGCGCTACCGGGTTCGGTACATCGGCCCGGATGGCAGGGAACGTAGCCAGTCCTTCCCGGACCGGGCCAAGCGCGACGCTGACGCCTTCCTCGTCTCCACAGAGACAGACAAGCTCCGGGGCTCGTACGTCGACCCGTCCGCCGGCCGGATCACCTTCGCCGAGTACGCCGAGAGCTGGTTGCGTACGCGCTCGTTCGACGAGTCGACCCGGGAGAGCACGGAGTTCCGGGTACGGAAACACCTGCTGCCGTTCTTCGGCTCTCGGCAACTGGCCTCGATCAAGCCGGGGCACATCCGGGAGTGGGATGCCGGGATGGTCGGCAAGCTGGCCCCGGCAACCCGGGCCGTCGTCTTCGCTCACCTGCGAACCATCCTCGGCGCTGCTGTCGACGACGAGCGCATCGCCAAGAATCCGTGTTCGGCAAAGTCGGTCAAGCCGCCGCGACCGGTTCAGCGTCGAGTGGTGCCGTGGCGGTACGACCAGGTTTCGGCAATCCGCGGTGGCCTCGCCCAGCGGTATCGACCGATGGTCGACCTCGGCGCGGGGTGCGGGCTGCGGCAGGGGGAGATTCTTGGGCTCGGCGTCGATGACATCGACTTCGACGCTGGCTGGGTGCACGTCTCGCGTCAGGTCAAGCTAGTCCGGTCCCGGCTGGTTTTCGGGCTGCCCGAAAACGATCGTGATCGTCGGATACCGCTGCCCGACTCCGTCGCCCTGGTGCTGCGGCAGCACATCGACAACTTCGCCCCCGTGTCGCTCACCCTGCCGTGGGAAGATCCAGCCAGCGATGAACGGGTCACGGTGCCGCTGCTGTTCACCACCACCCGGCGCGGTGCGATCAACCGGCACACCTTCGATGGCAAGAGTTGGCGACCGGCTGTCGTGGCGGCCGGCATCACGCCGACCAGGGCGACGGGGATGCACGCGCTGCGCCACTTCTACGCCTCGTCGCTGCTCGACGCGGGGGAGAGCATCAAGGCCCTCGCGTCGTACCTCGGCCACACCGACCCTGGCTTCACGCTCCGGGTCTACACGCACCTGATGCCGGCCAGCGAGGAGCGGACCCGTCGGTTCCTCGACGAACTTTTCGCAGTTCGGGCAGTTCGTGATTGTCCGTTCGCAAGAAGCCTGAGTGGCGGCACTAGAACATGGCGCCCATGGGGTACACAGGCGAGGGATGCGGGGACACCGGGCCGCATCGTTGGCCCCAGGGACCATGGGAAAGGTTGCTTAATGGGCGAGCGTGGCGGCTTAACTCAATACGCATATTGGTCTGATCGGAAAGTGCGCGAAATTGCAGGCGACGCTGGCGTTAATATTAACCCGCGATGGAAGTCGAAAATATCGGTCTTCAAAATACCTGGCATATCAACGGGGTTGGAGTTCGAGCGAGAGCCGCGCACCTTGCTTCGGAACGAGATCGCGGATCGCTTGGAGCGTGCCATCGGAGATATTGCTGTAGAGGATTTCGTGACGCCGCCTAAAGTGCGTTTCGCAAAAGGTGTTGGGCGTGTTGAGTTCTCCCACTTTATCTGCGAAGAGCAAGGCAGAGTTGTTGTTGGCCTGCGTACCCTTGCTTCCGATGGGACTCGCGTGGCCATCTGCCTATTTGGCAGCGTAGATAATGTCGCGGGCTTCATGGGGCCGCATGATGGCGTAGAGGGCGGTTGGAGCTCTTCCGCGATGTGGTCAGTTCTGCGGTGGCTGTCGAGTGAGTGTGCGGAAAGCTCACTTCGAAGGGATGATATGCAGTCGATCTCGGTTGAGGCAATGAAAATCGCATTCGACCAGGGTTTTAATCAGGAATCGGTTGAGAATCCCGACCGCCCATGGATGAGGGGCTTCACGTTCGCTGACGCTGCGGATTCGGAGTGGTTTGCCCAAATTTATAGCGATGTTGTGCTTGACCCGCAGCGTTGGAGCCTTGATGAGCCAGTAGATCGGATTCTTGTCGGCGCGCCCTTGTGGGTCCGAACGCCTCGCACTGGTGTGCGCAGATACATCGACCACCGAAGAGATCTGAACGTCCAGCACTGAGGGCAAGCGCAGCACGGGACGGCCCAGCGACGGCCCACAGTGGTTGTCGCCGGGGCTCCGCCGCAGGTCAGAGGGTGTTTCATCCTCATAATCCGGCGTACAGGTCGACTCGTCCGTCGCCCGCCAGGTCAGCCGCCGTCACCTGGCGGCTGGGCCTGCTGCCTCGTCGGTCCGTCCCCGTGCCCCCGGACGGCCGACAGGCCCTGTCGCGTCGATCTCGACGCGGCGGTCGCGGTCCTGACCGACGGCAAGGTGATCGACGTCGTTCTCATTGGAAGAGCCGGCCGGGCCTCCTGGCGGCGGTCGGCTTGCTGATCATGGCGTCCCGGCGTCTGCGGCGTACCACGATCGCGTTCGCCTTCCTCTTCAACCCGGTCAGGATCCTGTCCTTCATCGCGAGCCTCCCTTCCTGGGGTGCGTCGGATCAGCCATGGCGGTTCCGCGCCGGACAACCGGGGTCGGAACCACCCGGCATGGCGGCGGCACGGGATGCCGTCCGGCCTGATCCTTCGTAGCCGCGTACCCGATGAGACGGCGGGCAGTCCTCGGTCTGCCTGGCGCCCCGCCGAGCACGCCCATCGGCGGTCCCGGTGGTGTCGGGCGGCCTGCGTGACCCGTCCCGTTCCGGTCGCGCTCGGCCTGTTCAGTCGTGGTCCGGGGCGCCGGTCACCCGGTGGGACGCCGCGTACATGACCTCCGCGACGAGCCGCCGCACGTGGCCGCCGCGGGCGGTGTAGAGCGCCCGGCGGCCGTCCCGGCGTACGGCGACCAGGCCGGCCAGGCGGAGCTTGCCCAGGTGCTGGGACACCGCCGGTCGCGCCACCCCCAGGGCCCGCACCAGCGCGGTGACGTCGTGCTCGCCGTCGCGGAGCAGCCACATCAGCCGCAGCCGGGTGCCGTCGGCGAGCATCCGCAGCATGTCCGTCGCCGCGGCCACCTCGCTGTCGGGTGGGAGGCGTTGTTGCAGGTCACTGGCACCTGCAACGTTGTCGCGTGCGTACATGAGCACATATTATCCGCGCGACGGCGACCCGGCGTCCGCCGTCCGACCGACGGGGGTACTGGTGCACGAGCACGGACACGGCCACCACCACGGCGCACCGCACCGCCATCACCACGGCGCACCGCACGGCCACGAGCACGACCACGGCACGGCCGGTCCGCGGGCGTGGTGGCAGCGGCTGCGACACGCCTTCGTCCCGCACTCCCACGACTCGCGGGACCGGCTCGACCCGGCGTTGGAGACCTCCCGCGAGGGGCTTCGGGCACTCTGGATCTCCCTCGTCGCCCTGGGCGTCACCGCCGTCACGCAGGCGGTCATCGTCGTGCTGTCCGGGTCCGTCGCCCTGCTCGGCGACACCCTGCACAACGTCGCCGACGCCCTGACCGCCGTGCCGCTGGCAATCGCGTTCCTGCTCGGCCGGCGCGCCGCGACCCGGGCGTACACCTACGGCTACGGCCGCGCCGAAGACCTCGCGGGCATCGTCATCGTCGCGGTGATCGCCGCCTCCGCCGTCGCCGCCGGCTGGACCGCGATCGCCCGGCTGCTGCACCCCGTCGAGATCACGCACCTGCCGTGGGTGGCCGCCGCCGGGGTCGTCGGGTTCGCCGGCAACGAGTTCGTCGCCCGCTACCGGATCCGGGTGGGCCGACGCATCGGCTCCGCCGCCCTGGTCGCCGACGGGCTGCACGCCCGCGCCGACGGGTACACCTCACTCGCGGTCGTGGCCGCCGCCGCCGGCGCCCGGGCCGGCTGGAGCTGGGCCGACCCGCTCGTCGGCCTGGTCATCGCCGCCGCCATCGCGTTCGTGCTCCGGGACGCCGCGCGGGAGGTCTACCGTCGGCTGATGGACGCCGTCGATCCCGCGATCGTCGACCGGGCCGAGGCGACCCTCCGCGCGGTGCGCGGCGTCCGCGACGTGACCGCGGTCCGGCTGCGCTGGATCGGTCACCGGCTGCACGCCGAAGCCGACCTCGTCGTCGACGGCCATCTCAGCCTCCGCGCCGCCCACGAGATCGCCGCCGACGCCGAGCACCTGCTCACCCACGCCGTGCCCCGGCTGACCAGCGCCACCGTCCACACCGATCCCGACAGCCACCCCGGGGCACACCACCACACCGACCTGTCCCACCGCCGCCGCCAACCGTCGCCCTGACCACCTGCCCCGGCGCGAGCGGCCGGCCGTGGCGCGGCGACCCGCCACCGGACGACCTGAGCGTCGCCCCACCCGACCGCACCGGGCACAGCATGTCGGGTCGGGCACCCTCCCGCGCGCCTAGCGTTGCTGCTCGAAGGGAAGGAGAACCGGGTGCTGGAGCGGCTCAACCAGGCCATGGAGCACATCGAGCGGCACCTCGACCAACCGATCGAGGTGGCCGAGCTGGCGCGGATCGCGGTGACGTCGGAGTACCACTTCCGGCGCATCTTCTCCGCGCTGGCGGGCGTGGGCCTGTCCGAGTACATCCGCCGCCGGCGGCTCACCGTCGCGGGCGCCGAGGTGCTCGCGGGCGAGCGGACGCTGCTCGACATCGCGGTGCGTCACGGCTACAGCTCCACCGAGGCGTTCGCCCGGGCGTTCCACGCCGTGCACGGCGTGGGCCCCGGCGAGGCCCGGCGTACGGGGGCGGCACTGCGCGCCCAGCCCCGGATGTCCTTCCGACTCGTCGTCGAAGGGAGCAGCAGCATGCGATACCGGATCGTGCGCAAGGACGAGTTCCGGCTGGTGGGCCGCAAGGCCCGGGTGCCACTCGTGCACGAGGGGATGAACCCGGCGATCGTCGCCTTCATCAGGGGCATCGACCAGGAGACGGTACGCCGCATCGAGGCGCTGTCCGACCAGGAGCCGCGCGGCATCGTCAACGTCAGCGACAACCTGGCGGGCAGCCGCGCGGAGGGCACCGAGCTGGACTACTGGCACGGCGCGGTGACCGGCGCGGACGCGCCGGAGGACCTGGACGCGTTGACCGTGCCGGCGGGCACCTGGGCGGTCTTCGAGACCTCCGGGGCGTTCCCGCAGGCGGTGCAGTACCTGTGGCGGGATGTGTTCACCCAGTGGTTCCCGTCCAACCCGTACCGCAGCCGGCCGGGACCGGAGATCTCCCGTACCCGGCTCTCGGCGGACGGCACCGAGGCGGACGCCGAGCTGTGGATCCCGGTGGAGCCGGTCACCGACTGATCTCGGCCAGGACGCGGCGCTGGAAGGCGCGGGCCTCCGGGCCGCTCGGCGGCGGACCGCCCGCGCGCGCCGCGATCGACCGCTCGATCAGCTCGGCGGGCCCGCCGCCGGCGGTCGGACCGGCGGACCGGCGGTCGCCGGTCCGGTCGCCGGCGGCCGGGTCGGTGGCTCCGCCATCGGCGCTCGGGCCGGTCGGCCAGCCGTCGGCGATGAGCCGGCGGCCGGCGTCGGCCTTCGACAGCCAGACCCCGTGGCGGACCTTGACCAGGGACCGGCACGCGCCGAGCACCGCGTCCTCGGCGCCGGGGGCGGGACCGTCCCCGGGCGGGGTCGGCAGGGCCAGCCACCAGCGCAGCGCGTCGGTCAGCAGGCGGCGCAGGTCGGCGGGGGAGAGGTCGGCGAAGGTCTCGGCGGCCGGCGGCCCGAGCAGGGCGTGCCCGCACTGGTGCAGGATGCTGCGGTCCAGCCCGTACCAGAACAGGCCGTCCTCGGCCGGCCGGTCGGCGGCGGCCCAGGTGGCCCGGAACGGCATCCGGGCGCCGGTGTTCAGCTCGACCTCGAACCCGGGCTCCGGGGTGCCGGAGCCGGCGACGGCCCGGCGGTAGACGACCAGTTCCAGCCCGCGCGCGGGACAGGGCAGCGCCTCGTGCCGCAGGCGCGCCACCAGCTCCTGCTTGCGCGCCGGGTCGAGAGCGCCCGCGCAGACCAGCGCCACGTCGACGTCGCTGCGCCCCGGCTGGTACGCGCCCAGCCCCACGGAGCCGGCCGCGTACGCCCCGACGAGTTCGTCGCCGAGGACGTCGCGGGCGGCGGCGACCAGGTCGGCGAGGTAGTCGCGCAGGGCGGGGTCGAGGTCAGTCATCGGACTCCGTCCAGACCGTGCCGGCGGGCAGGAACCAGGCGGTCGCCTCGGCGCCGAGGGCGTGCGCGATGACCAGCCGGGCGTGCCGGTCCAGCTCGGGCAGCCGGTCGGGCGGGAACCACTCCACGGCCACCGACTCGTCGTCGTTGACCCGGGCGGTGCCGCCCAGCAGGCGGCACTCGAAACCGATGTTCAGGTATTCGCAGCGGTCGCCGTTGGGGTAGGTGTGCGGGTGGGTGAGGACGCTGCTCAGCCGGACCGGCTCCACGTCCAGGCCGGTCTCCTCCCGCACCTCGCGGATCACGGCCGTGGCCGGCTGCTCGCCCGGCTCGACGACGCCGCTGGCGACGGACCAGCGCCCGTCGTCGGCGCGCTTGGCGAGCAGCAGCTCGCCGGCGTCGTTGCGGACCACCGCGCTCACGCTCGGCAGCCAGAGCAGGCTGTGGCCGACGCGTTCGCGGATCCGCAGGATGTAGTCCGATGCACCCACCCGGCGACCCTAACGCGCCCCCGGCCGGCGACCCGTCCCGCGTCACCCCGACCGCTGGACCCCCGCGCGCCCGTACCGGCCACGGATCGTCGGAAGGCACGCCGGGCGGGCCGCCGGTCGACCCGCCGCCAGCCGAGCTCGCGTGCCCGCGGCGGCTCCGGCCGGGTCAGTCGGGGCAGGGCAGCCGTTCGAGGGCGGCCGGGCCGGCGTCGGTGTGCACGACCTGGGCGAAGCAGGCCGTCGAGTCGGCCCGCTGCCAGCCGAAGACCGACGCCGCCGTCTTGGCCACCCGCACCCGGAACACCAGCCGGACCGCCGGGTCGGACCCCGGCCCGTCGCTGCGCACCGTCAGCACCTCGACCCCGTCCACCCCGTCGGCGGCCTGCCGCAGCGTCGACTCCCCGGCGGCGGGGGCGGCGAGCAGCCTCGCGCGGGCGAGCTGCGCGGTCGCGGTCACCTCCCGCTCGGCCCGCTGTTCCAGCCGCTGCTGCGACCGGTCCCGCAGCAGCGGCACCCCGGCGAGCACTCCGATCGCCGCCAGCACGCCCGCCACCACCGCCCCGGCCAGCCCGCGCCGCAGCCACACCGATGTTCCTCCCCCGCGTCGCACGGGGGGATTGTGCGACACCGGCGCACCCCACGGCTGCCCCGTTGGGCCCGCGCCGGGCGGCCCCGGAGGGTCCGGTCGCCCTGTTTTCGCAGTTCCAGCCCCTGCGGCCGGAAGCACGTCTACTGTGGAGAACATCGGCGACTTGTGGTGTTCCGGTGGCGGCCGGGTGGTTCGCGGTGCACAGTGATCCCATGAGCGACAGCGGAAGCGGTGGGCGCTACTTCTGGTGCACCCGACACCACCGGGTCGAGACCGATGCCGACGTGTGCCCCGCCAAGCACGTTCTCGGGCCGTACGCCTCAGCCGCCGACGCGGAGAACGCCCTGCAACAGGTGCGGGAGCGCAACGAAGCGTGGGAGGCCGAGGACGCCCGCTGGGCCGGGGAGGACAGATAGGCGGCGCGGGACTGCCCGCGTCGAGGTACCCCGTGCTCCGCGAGGGCGAGAGCACGTCCCCAAGGAGGGAACCGAGATGGCCGAAGCACAGCAGGCCACCACCCGCCCGGCCGCCGGACGTACGACCGCCAGGAAGACCGCCGCGGCGGAGCGGTCCGCGGGCGCGGCCCGGACCGCACGGCCGACCACCGCGGCGAAGAAGGCGCCGGCCAGCAAGGCGACGGGCGGCGCCGGGCGGGCCCCGGCGAAGAAGACCACCGCCGCGAAGGCCCCCGCGAAGAAGGCGGCGACGAAGGCGGCCACCGGGGCGAAGAAGACGACGGCGGCGGCGAAGAAGACGACGGCCACCGCCGCGAAGAAGGCGCCCGCCGCGGCGAAGCGGACGACGGCGGCGGCCAAGAGCACCGCGACGAAGAAGACCACCTCGGCGAAGACGCCCGCCCGGCAGGCGGCGGCCCGAGCCGCCACCGCGGCGAAGAAGACGACCGCGCCGGCGAAGAAGACCGCCGCGCCGGCCAAGAGGAGCACCGCGGCGGCCAAGAAGGCCCCCGCGAAGGCCACCACCGCCGCCCGCAAGGTCACCTCGACGGCGAAGAAGGCCACCACCACGGCGGCGAAGAAGACGACCACGGCGGCGAAGGCCCCGGCCAGGAAAGCCACGACCAAGAAGACGACGCCGGCCCGGAAGACGGCCGCGACCCGGCCCACCGGCGGCGCCCGCAAGGCCGCGGCGAAGAAGGCGCCGGCGAAGAAGACGACCACGACGTCGTCCGCCACCACCCGCAAGGCGGCCGCGAAGAAGGCCCCGGCGAAGAAGACCACCGCCGCCAAGGCGCCGGCCAAGAAGGTCACCGCCCGCAAGGCGCCGGCCCGGACGGCCGCCGCCCGGGCCACCGCGCCCCGGGCCGCCCGGGCGGGCGCGCGCAAGGCGACCTGACCCGGCCTCGTGACTCCCGGCGCGCGCCGGGGAGCGGATCATCCGCCACACTGTCAGGATTGACCCCGTGGTGATCCGACGCGTACTCGCGCCCCGTATCGACTTCGGCGCGCTGCGCCGCGAGCTGGGCCTGCCCGAGGGGTTCCCGGCCGCGGCGCAGCGCGAGGCCGACGCCGCGGCGGCGACGCCGCCCCGGCCGGCCGCCGACCGCACCGACATCCCGTTCGTCACCATCGACCCCGCCGGCTCGCGCGACCTCGACCAGGCGATGCACCTCGCCCGCCGCGCCGGCGGCGGCTTCCGGGTGTCGTACGCGATCGCCGACGTGGCCGCGCACGTCCGCCCCGGCGGCGCGCTGGAGGAGGAGACCTGGCGGCGCGGGCAGACCGTCTACCTGCCCGACGGGACCGTGCCGCTGCACCCGGAGACCCTCAGCGAGGGCGCGGCGAGCCTCCTGCCGGACGTCGACCGGGCCGCCGTGGTGTGGACCGTCGACCTCGACCCCGACGGCGGCACCGTCGGGGTCGCGCTGGAGCGCGCGCTGGTCCGCAGCCGTGCCAAGCTCGACTACGTCGGCGTCCAGGCGGCCGCCGACGCCGGCCGGTTGCCGGACCCGATCGCCCTGCTGCCCGAGGTCGGGGCCCTGCTCACCGCCCGCGGTCTGCGCCGGGGCGCGATCAACCTGCCGCTGCCGGAGCAGGACGTGGAGGCCGACGGCGACGGCTGGCGGCTGGTGCTGCGCGGGCCGGTGCCGATGGAGGAGCACAACGCCCAGATCTCCCTGCTGACCGGGATGGCCGCCGCCGACATCATGCTGGCCGGTGGGATCGGCCTGCTGCGCACGATGCCCGCGCCGAAGCCCGAGGCGGTGGCGCGGCTGCGGGCCGCCGCCGCCCCGCTGGGCGTGCACTGGCCCGACGGGGCAGGCCCGGGCGAGGTGATCGCCGGGCTGGACCCGTCGCAGCCCCGGGCGGCGGCCTTCGTCGACCAGGCGGCCGAGCTGATGCGCGGCGCGGCGTACACCGCCTTCGACGGCGCGCCGCCGGAGCAGCGGGAGCACGGCGGGGTCGCGGCCGCGTACG
This sequence comes from Micromonospora sp. URMC 106, assembly GCF_051386395.1. Lineage (NCBI taxonomy): Bacteria > Bacillati > Actinomycetota > Actinomycetes > Micromonosporales > Micromonosporaceae > Micromonospora > Micromonospora sp. URMC 106. The sequence goes on along the minus strand of NZ_JBPQTP010000015.1, from coordinate 65,367 downwards.
CCCATGTCACCGCGCCGTTGCGGCGCCTGGCCGACCGGTACGCCACGGAGGTCTGCCTGGCGCTGCACGAGGGCCGGCCGGTGCCCGACTGGGCCCGCGCGGCGCTGCCCCGGCTGCCCGAGGTGATGGCCACCACCGACCGGACCGCCTCGGCGGCCACCCGGGGCGCGATCGAGCTGGCCGAGGCCGTGCTGCTCCAGCACCGGGTGGGGGAGACCTTCGACGCGGCGGTGCTGGACGTCGACGCCGCCCCGGACGGCCGCTCCCGCCCCGGCCGCCGGCCCGGCGGCACGGTGGCGCTGGACGACCCGCCGGTGCGCGCCCGCTGCCTGGGTGAGCTGCCGCTGGGGGAGCGGGTCCGGGTCCGGCTGGTCACGGCCGACCCGGTCGCCCGTTCGGTGGCCTTCGAGCGGGCCTGACGCCGCCGGTCCCCGCCCCGCGGCCGGACGACCCGGCGCGGGCGCCGGCGGTGGGAGCGGCGACGGCAGCGGGGTTTGTCACAGTGCCGGCCGCTGCTGCCCGCGGGCGGGGTTTGCGAGGATGGCGGCATGGCTTACGACGCGAGCACGCTGCCCGACGTGTCCGGGCTGACCGTCGGCATCATCGGCGGCACCGGCGACCAGGGGCGGGGACTCGCCTACCGGTTCGCCCGGGCCGGCCAGTCCGTGCTGATCGGCTCCCGGTCGGCCGAGCGGGCCGCGCAGTCCGCGCAGGAGATCGCGGCGCTGCCCGGTGTCCCCGCCGGGGCCGAGGTCGTTGGCGCCGGCAACGAGGAGGTGGCCCGGCGCAGCGACGTGGTCGTCATCGCGGTGCCGTGGGACGGGCACGCCGCCACCGTCGCCGCGCTCGCCGAGCCGCTCGCCGGCAAGATCGTCATCGACTGCGTGAACCCGCTCGGCTTCGACAAGCAGGGCCCGTACGCGCTCGCGGTGCCCGAGGGCAGCGCCGTCCAGCAGGCCGCGGGGCTGCTGCCCGACTCCCGGGTCTGCGCCGCGTTCAACCACGTCAGCGCGCCACTGCTGGCCGACCCGGAGATCGACCGGATCGACCTCGACGTGCTGATCTGCACCGAGGACCGGGACCTGGTCGGCGTGGTCGCCGCGCTCGCCGCCCGGATCCCCGGTATGCGTGGCATCTACGCCGGCCGGCTGCGCAACGCCCACCAGATCGAGGCGTTCACGGCCAACCTGATCGCCATCAACAAGCGCTACAAGGCGCACGCCGGCATCCGCGTCACCGACCTCTGAGGATCAGGATCCCGAGCTGGTGCCCGGTCCGCCCGACGAACTCGTCGGTGTCCTTCCACTGCCGCTGCGGCGTGACGACGATGTCCAGGCCGTGGTCGGTCGTGTCGACGCCGTCGGGCCGCCGGGCGCACGGCTCCTCGAGGTTGACGTACCGACCGGTGAAGACGCCGGCCCGGAAGAACCACCACACCGCGTACGCCGCCGGGCGGCATGAGCACCAGGATGTCGTGGTCCTTCCAGGGCGTGCGGCTTCCGCCGGTTGCGGACGTGCCCGCCCGCCGACGGCAGGTGACCCGGCGCTACCGCTGCCCGGTGATCAGCTGCCGGGCCATCTCTTCGATGGGGAGGGTCGCGGGTGGGTCGTAGTTGCTGAACACCACGAGGGTCCACCGGCTGTCGGGGTAAACCTCGAAACTGGTGGAGATGCCGGGGGATCCGCCGCCGTGGCCGAAGATCCACTGACCGCCGCGCACCCTTCCGAGGGGGCCGTAGCACTGCAGCGTCACCGGCGGCGGCTCCGGCAGCGGCGGCGCCCCCGGCGGCGGCGTCGTCCGTGGCAGCGGCACCTTCCCGCCGGCGTAGATCTGGAGGAACGGCGGACTCATCAGCTTGCCGCGCAGCAGCGCCTGGGCAAAGCGGTCAAGGTCGGAGCAGCTGCAGAATGCCTCGCCGGCCGGGGTTCCCATGAAGTAGCGGTTGCCGATGTCGTCGATCCGCTCGCCCGACTCCGGTCTGGTGTAGGGATGGGCGATCCGGCGATCGGTGAGCCACTGCGGTTTGGTGTAAAAGTCCGAGCGGCTCATCCCGGCGGGCTGGAAGACGTTCTGCCGCACGTAGTCGTAGTAGGACAGCCCGGACACCTTCGCCACGATCGCCCCGAGCAGGTGGAATCCGGCGTTGCTGTAGGTGTGTGAGGACCCGGCGGGGAATGCCACCGGCATCCCCCGGATGATCTGCGTGATCCCGTCCATGACCTGCTGGGCGCTGGTCCAGGTTCGCGCGGTCTCCCAGAATCCGGGCGCCCGGTGGAAGTCGCCCAGCCCGGACGTGTGGGTGAGCAGGTGGTGGACGGTCACCGACTCCCCGATCGCGGGCGCGAACCCGTCGAGGAGGGTGCCGAGCTTGGCGCCGAAGGAGAGCTTGCCCCGCTCCACCAGCTGTACCACGCTCACCGCGGTGAGCACCTTGGTCACCGAGGCGAGGGCGAAGATGGTGTCGGGCCCGTTGGGAATGCCCAGTGCCTTGTTGGCCATACCGTACGACCGGCTGAGCACGGGCCGCCCCCGGTGGGTGAGCAGCAGCGAGCCGGAGAACTCGTCCTTGGCCGCCAGATCGGCGACGAATGTGTCGAGCTTCCCGCCGGGTCTGAGACCGTCGGGCACGGTCAGGTGACCCGGGTCCGCTCCGGCCGGGTTCCCGATCGCCAGGGCCAGAGGTGTCGCGCCGGCCAGCGAGAGAATCGTTCTTCGGGTTGTGGTCATGAGTGACAGGTGTACCGGTGGGCGCGTCTGGCGGGCCGATGGTGTGACCATACGGATTCCATAGGTGGGCCCGCGCATACTTGTCGGATGCGCGTGCTGCTGGTGGAGGACGAGCGGCCACTGGCCGGTTACGTCGCGGTCGGGCTGCGCAAGCACGGGTTCGCCGTCGACGTGGCGTTCGACGGCCGGTCCGCGCTCGACAAGTGCGAGCTGACCGCCTATGACGTGGTGGTGCTCGACCGCGATCTGCCGGTGCTGCACGGCGATGCGGTGTGCCGGCGGCTCGCGCGGGACGGCAGCGCCCGGATCCTGATGCTGACCGCTTCCGGCACGGTCGAGGACCGGGTGGGCGGCCTGACCCTCGGGGCGGATGACTACCTGGGCAAGCCGTTCGCCTTCTCGGAGCTGGTGGCGCGGGTGCGTGCGCTGGCCCGGCGCAGCGCTCCGGCGCGCCCTCCGGTGCTGCGCCACGCGGACGTGGTGCTCGACCCGGCCCGCCGCGCCGCCGAGCGGGCCGGGCGGCTGCTCTCCTTGACCCCCAAGGAGTTCGGCGTCCTGGAGGAGCTGCTGGCGGCGGGCGGCGATGTCGTCAGCGCGGAGACGTTGCTGGAGAAGGTGTGGGACGAGCATGCCGACCCGTTCACCAACGCCATCCGCATCACGATCGGGACGCTGCGCCGCAAGCTGGGCCACCCCCCGCTCGTCGAGACAGTGACGGGCGCCGGATATCGGATGGTTCCGTGACGTTCAGGTTCACCGCCCGCGCTCGGCTCACCATCCTCTACACCGGTCTCGTGCTCGTCGCCGGACTCGTCCTGACCGGGTTGACGTACCTGTTCATGCGCCACCGCCTCGGGCAGCGGTCGGTACGCGTCGACCTGCGCGGCCCGGACGGCACGGCAGTGACCGCACCCCGCCCGGAGGACCTGCTGCCGGATCTCGACCGGTTGCAGGACGAGACCCTGCACGAGCTGCTGATCCAGGCGCTGATCGCGCTCGCGGTGGTGACCGCGCTCGCGGCGCTGCTGGGCTGGCTCGTGGCGGGTCGCGTGCTGCGGCCGATCCGCGCCATCTCCACCACCGCGCAGCGCCTGTCGGCCGAGAACCTCTCCGAGCGGGTGCCGGTCAACGAGCCCCGCGACGAGCTGGCCGCGCTCGCCGCGACGGTCAACGGGATGCTCGACCGGATCCAGGCAGGGGTGGCCAGCCAGAAGTTGTTCACCGCCAATGCCGCGCACGAGTTGCGCACCCCGCTGACCACGATGCGCACCGCGATCGACGTCACCCTCGACGGCGAGCCCGGTCGAGATGAGCTGATCGCGATGGCGGAGGACGTGCGGACCGCGATCGGCAAGAGTCAGCGGACGCTCGACGGGCTGCTCGCGCTGGCGCACAGCCAGGCGGCGACGGGACGCCGGCACCTGGTCGATTTGTCGGATCTTGTCGCGGTCTCGGACGAGTCGAACCTCCGGCCCGCCCCGGTGGTCGGCGACCCGGTGCTGCTGGAGATGATGGTGGCCAACCTCGTGGACAACGCCCTGCGCCACAACGAGTCCGAGTCCGAGATCGAGGTGGAGAGCGGGGTCGAGGGCGGCGAGGGGTTCCTGCGCATCTCCAACGGCGGTCACATGATCGATCCGGGCGAGACGAAGCGCCTGCTGGAGCCGTTCGTGCGCGGTGATGGCGGCCGCACCGGCGGCGAGGGCGTCGGGCTCGGGCTGGCCATCGTGCACGCGATCGTCCTGGCCCATCGGGGCCGGATCCGCCTGGACCCACGCGACGCCGGCGGGCTGTGCGTGACGGTGCGGTTCCCGTTGCCGGATGCCGGCCGTGCCGTTCCAAGCCGATGAACGGCCCCTCGACGCGTGCCGATGGTCGTTGACGTGGCGGGACTGATACCGGCCGGCGGGCCGTAGACGTCAGGGTCAAGCGCCGACCGCGGCGGACCTGGGGTGCCGCCGCCGGAACGGAGCGCGCGGCACCAGGCCGGGCGGTGCAGCCGCGGAGCCGCACCGCCCGGCGTACCGCTCAGAAGGTGTGCTCGGCGGCGGGGAACTCGCCCCCGCGCACCTCGTCGGCGAAGCGACGGGTGGCGTCGGTCAACGCCCCGGCCAGGTCGGCGTAGCGCTTCACGAAGCGCGGCGCCTTGCCGGTACGCAGGCCGGCCATGTCCTGCCAGACCAGCACCTGGGCGTCGGTGTCCGCGCCGGCGCCGATGCCCACGGTCGGGATCGGCAGCTCCGCCGTGATCCGCTTGGCCACCTGCCCCGGCACCATCTCCAGCACCACGGCGAAGGCGCCCGCCTCGGCCACGGCCCGGGCGTCGGCGATCACGTCGTCGGCGGCGTCGCCGCGCCCCTGCACGCGGTAGCCGCCGATCGCGTGCTCGCTCTGCGGGGTGAAGCCGACGTGCGCCATCACGGGGATGCCGGCGCCGGTGATCGCGGCGATCTGCGCCGCGCAGCGCCGGCCGCCCTCCAGCTTCACCGCGTGGCAGCCGCCCTCCTTCATGAACCGCACCGCGGTGCGCAGCGCCTGCGTCGGACCCTCCTCGTACGAGCCGAACGGCAGGTCGCCGACGACCAGCGCGTGCCGGGTCGCCCGGACCACCGCGCGGACCAGCGGGAGCAGCTCCTCGGCGGTCACCGGCACGGTCGTCTCGTAGCCGAAGACGTTGTTCGCCGCCGAGTCGCCGACCAGCAGCACCGGAATGCCGGCCTGGTCGAAGATCGAGGCGGTGTACTGGTCGTACGAGGTGAGCATCGGCCACCGCTCGCCGCGCTCCTTGGCGGCGATCAGGTCGCGGGTGCGGACCCGCCGGGTGGCCGGGCCGCCGTAGAGGGCGGTCACCTCGGACGGGGTGGACTCCACCATGACTCTCTCCTTCCTCGAGGCCGCGTGCGCGGTCCCCGGGTTCCGCCGCGATCGTCGCACCACCCGACCGGCCGGCGGCAGAGCTCAGTGGAGGATGTCACTCCCGGGCCGACGCGCTGACCGGCCCGGGAGCGGCACGGCTCAGCCGTCCTCGCGCCACCGGTTCGTGATCGGCAGCCGCCGGTCCCGCCCGAACGCCTTCATCGAGATCTTCGTGCCCGGGGCGGACTGCCGCCGCTTGTACTCGGCGGTATCCACCATCCGCAGCACCCGGTCGACGACGGCCGGGTCGTGGCCGGACTCGACCAGCCCGTCGCGGCCGAGGTCGCCGTCGACGTAGCCGATCAGGATCGGGTCGAGCACGTCGTAGTCGGGCAGCGTGTCGCTGTCCAGCTGGCCGGGGCTCAGCTCGGCGCTCGGCGGCTTGCCGATCGAGTTCTCGGGGATGGGCGGGGTCTCGCCCCGGCGGGAGGCTTCGGCGTTGCGCCACTTCGCCAGCCGCCAGATCAGCGTCTTCCACACGTCCTTGACGGGGTTGAAGCCGCCGACCGAGTCGCCGTAGAGGGTGGAGTAGCCGACCGCCAGTTCGCTCTTGTTGCCGGTGGTCAGCACCAGGTGGCCCTCCTGGTTCGACAGCGCCATGAGGATCACCCCGCGCACCCGCGCCTGGAGGTTCTCCACGGACACGCCGGAGAGCGACATGTTCGCCAGGAAGGTGTCCACCATCGGCTGGATCGGCTCGACCCGGTAGTCCAGCCCGGTGCGCTTGGCCAGCTCGGCCGCGTCCTCCTTGCTGTGCTCGGAGGAGTGCTGGCTGGGCAGCGACACGCCGACCACCCGGTCGGGCCCGAGCGCGTCGACGGCCAGCGCGGCCACCACCGCCGAGTCGATGCCGCCGGAGAGGCCGAGCACCACCGACGGGAACCGGTTCTTGTTGACGTAGTCGCGCAGGCCGAGCACGAGCGCCTGCCACACCTCGGCCTCGTCGGCCACGGGGGCGATGGTGCCGCCCGCGGCGGCGGGCCCGCCGGCCGGCGGCGGGACGGCGTCGACCGCGGCGCGGACCACCCGCATGCCGTCGGCCAGGGGCTGGTCGGGGCCGGCCGACTCCCGGGCCGGCGGCAGCTCGACGTCGTGCACCAGCAGGTGCTCGACGAACTGCGGCGCCCGGGCGAGCAGCTCGCCGTCCGCGGTCACGATCATCGAGTCGCCCTCGAAGACCAGCTCGTCCTGGCCACCGATCATGTTGACGTACGCGATGGTCGCCCCGGCCTCGGCGGCCCGGCGGCGGACCAGCGGCAGCCGGATGTCGTCCTTGTTCAGCTCGTACGGCGAGCCGTTGATGTTCAGGACCAGGCCGACGCCGGCCTGGCGGGCGGCGGCGAACGGGCCGCCGGCCTGCCACAGGTCCTCGCAGACGGTCAGCGCCACGTCCACCCCGTCGACGCGGACGACGGTCAGCGCGTCGCCGGGCACGAAGTAGCGGTCCTCGTCGAAGACGCCGTAGTTGGGCAGGTGGTGCTTGAAGTAGGTGGCCACGATCCCGCCCCGGTGCAGCAGGGCGGCCGCGTTGCGGGCGCCGCGACCCGGCTCCGCGTCGCCGCTGACCTGCGGCGGGCCGTCGGCGTCCAGATAGCCCACCAGCACCGGCAGCTCACCCAGCCCGTCGGCGGCGAGGTCGGTGGCGAGCCGTTCCAGCGCGGCCTTCGACGCGGCGACGAAGGACCGCCGGAAGACCAGGTCCTCGACCGGGTAGCCGGTCAGCACCATCTCCGGGAACGCGACGAGCTGGGCGCCGGCGTCGGCGGCGCGGCGGGTCCAGTCACGGACCAGGCCGGCGTTGCCGGCGAGGTCGCCGACGGTCGGGTTGACCTGGCACAGGGCGAGACGCAGGGTGGGCATGCCCTCATCTTGCCCCAGCCGTGCGGGCCCGACACGCGGGGCGGGGCGAGATCGCGGGAGCCGCGGGACAGGGCGGGACGGGCGCCGGCCGGTCGCGTAACGTCGGCGTAACGAGGCGGGTGGAGACTGGTCGGTCAGGCCGGGTCGACCCCGGTCGAAGGCGGACAACAGTGTCGCGAGGGGTGGAAGTGGACCGTCAGCAGGAGTTCGTCCTCCGTACGCTGGAAGAGCGGGACATCCGGTTCGTCCGGCTGTGGTTCACCGACGTGCTGGGCACGCTCAAGAGCGTGTCGGTGGCCCCCGCCGAGCTGGAGGCGGCCTTCGAGGAGGGCATCGGGTTCGACGGCTCGGCGATCGAGGGCTTCGCCCGGGTGTTCGAGTCCGACATGGTGGCCATGCCCGACCCGACGACCTTCCAGGTCTTCCCGTTCGAGGGTGGGGTCAGCGGCGAGAGCGCCCGGATGTTCTGCGACATCCTGCTGCCCGACGGCGGCCCCTCCTGGGCCGACCCGCGGCACGTGCTGCGCCGGGCCCTGTCCAGGGCGGCCGAGAAGGGCTTCACCTTCTACACCCACCCCGAGATCGAGTTCTTCCTGCTGGAGAACGGCCCGCTGGACGGCTCGGTGCCGGTCCCGGTGGACACCGGCGGCTACTTCGAGCACACCACCCACGCGGTGGCCCGCGACTTCCGCCGCCAGGCGGTGCTCGCGCTGGAGCGGATCGGCATCTCGGTGGAGTTCAGCCACCACGAGGTGGCCCCCGGCCAGCAGGAGATCGACCTGCGCTACGCCGACGCGCTGACCACCGCCGACAACATCATGACGTTCCGGCACGTGGTCAAGGAGGTCGCGCTCTCCACGGGGGTGCAGGCCACCTTCATGCCGAAGCCCTTCACCGACCAGCCCGGCAGCGGCATGCACACCCACCTGTCGCTGTTCGAGGGGGAGCGCAACGCGTTCCACGACGGCGGCGACCCGATGAAGCTGTCCAAGGTGGCCCGGGCGTTCATCGCCGGGCTGCTGGTGCACGCCCGGGAGTACACGGCCGTCACCAACCAGTGGGTCAACTCCTACAAGCGGCTCTTCCCGCAGGCGCTGCCGGACCGGGTCACCGAGAGTCCCGCGTACGTCTGCTGGGGTCACCTGAACCGCTCCGCGCTGGTCCGGGTCCCGGCCTACGGCAAGCCGAACTCGGCCCGGGTGGAGGTCCGCTCGCCGGACTCGGCGGCCAATCCCTACCTGGCCTTCGCGGTGCTGCTCGGCGCCGGCATGAAGGGCATCGAGGAGGGCTACGAGCTGCCGCCGGGCGCCGAGGACGACGTCTGGTCGCTGACCAGCGCCGAGCGGCGGGCGATGGGCTACGAACCGCTGCCGGAGAACCTGGCCGAGGCGATCGACGTGATGGCCGGCTCCGAGCTGGTCGCCGAGGTGCTCGGCGAGCACGTCTTCGACTTCTTCCTGCGCAACAAGCGGGCCGAGTGGGAGCAGTACCGCCGCGAGGTGACCCCCTACGAGCGGCAGCGCTACCTGTCGCTGTAGGGCGGGGCTGCCGGCGGTGGCGCGCTGCCGCTATCGTCTCGATCACCGCGTCGGCACCCCCGTCGGCGCAGAGGGTCGGGAGGCAGTCGGTGCTGGAGGACCTGCTCAGCGGAGCCTGGCAGAGCGTGGTGTTCGGGGTCGTCGGGGTGGCCCTGATGGCGGCCGGGTTCGGGTTGGTCGACGTGCTCACTCCCGGGCGGCTGCGCGAGCTGATCTGGGTGCGGCGCAACGGCAACGCGGCGCTGCTGCTCGCCGCGAACCAGCTCGGCATCGCCGGGATCGTGTTCACCGCGATCCTGACCAGCTACAGCGACTTCGCCAAGGGGCTGGCCTCGACGGTCGTCTTCGGCCTGGTCGGGCTGGCCATCATGGCGCTGGCGTTCTTCGTGCTGGACCTGCTCACCCCGGGCAAGCTCGGCGAGATCATCTGCTCGGACGAGCCGCACCCGGCGGCCCGGGTCAGCGCCGCCACGCACTTCGGCGCCGCGCTGATCGTCTGCGCCTGCATCGCCTGAGCCGGTCGTCCGCCCCGCTCTCCGGCTGGGCGGGGCACCCCGCTCCCGCTGGAGGCGGCCGGCGGAACGGCCCCGCTGGGGGCGGCCGGTGGGGCGGCCGCGTCACACCCCCGTCGTAGGTTGCGGGGGTGAACCGGACGGACCGTCTCTACGCCCTGGTGGAGGAGCTGCGCGCGGTGTCGCCCCGGCCGCGCAGCGCCCGCTGGCTCGCCGAGCGCTTCGAGGTGAGCACCCGCACCATCGAGCGCGACATCGGCGCGCTCCAGGAGTCCGGCGTGCCGATCTGGGCCGAGCCGGGCCGCCGGGGCGGCTACGCGGTCGACCGGGCGCGCACCCTGCCGCCGGTCAACCTCACCCCCGGCGAGGCCGTCGCCCTGGCGGTGGCGCTGCACCGGATGCGCGGCACCCCGTTCGCCGCCGCGGCCGGCGCCGCGCTGCGCAAGCTGCTCGCCGTGATGCCGGCGGCCGACGCCGCCGAGGCGCACCGGCTGGCGGCGCGGGTGCACCTGATCGGCGATGGCCCGGTGACACCCGTTCCGGCCGGCGTCGCCGACGCGGTACGCGCGAGGCGCGTGCTGCGCATCCGCTACGCGGACCGGGCGGGCGCGGGCTCGCTGCGCGACGTGGAGCCGTTGGGCTTCCTCGGCAACCCCCGACACTGGTACCTGCTGGCCTGGTGCCGGCTGCGCGCCGGCATCCGGGCCTTCCGCACCGACCGGATCACCTCGGTCACCGCCCTCGGCGAGCGGGTGCCGGAGCGTGAGCTGGCCGCCGACGACCTCGACATTCCCCGGGAGCGGATCCGCCGGCTCAGCCTCGTCTGAGACCAGACAGTGCGGGCCGTCCCACGCACGGCATGCTGTCCCCTCCGGACGGATCCGCGGAGGAGAGGCCGGCGCGCCCGAGACGTGTGGTGCGGCCCACAACAGCCGGCGTCGCAGATCCGCCCCAGGCGGCCCGACGCTCGTCGTCCCGGGTGGTGGCCGCTCGGCGCGGAAGCCGACGCGTCGGGCACCTCGTGGTCCTAGCGAAACACCGACAGGACGGTGTCGCGGGCGGGGTCGAGGCTGACTCCTGACGGCGCCGGCCGAGGGGTCGGCGTGCGAACGGGAGGCGACACATGTCCACGATCACCAACGCGGTCACCTGGTTCGAGGTCGGCACCGATCGGCCGGAGGAGACCGGGCGGTTCTACGCCGACCTGTTCGGCTGGGGGTTCAGCGAGCAGGGGACGCCGGAGGCGTCGTACCGGGTGGCGGAGCCGGGGCCGGAGGGATCCATCCAGGGGGCGGTCCGGGACACCGGCGGGGCGAGCCCGAACTACGCGATCTTCTACGTCCAGGTGGCGGACGTGGCCGCCGCGTGCCGGCGGGCGGCGGAGGCCGGCGGCAAGGTGCTGGTGCCGGCGAAGACCAACGACAACGGGCTGACCTTCGCCCACCTGGCCGACCCGGTCGGCAACCACTTCGGCGTCTACAGCCCGCCCGGGGCCTGAGCCGGGCCGCCGTGCCCGCCGCGACCGCCCGGGCCGGGGAAGACGCCGGCCTCGGCGGCCGCCGTGATCGCGTCCGCCTGCTCCTGGGTGAGCTTGCCGTCCTCGACGGCCTGCGCCAGGCGCTCCTTCAGCGCGGCCTGCCGGTCGGCGGAGTCGCCCCTGTCGCCCCGCTCGGGCCGGTCGGCCGGCTTCTGCTCCTCGCGCACCTTCTCCAGCGCGGCCGCCACCTTGTCGGTGGAGACGCCCAGCTCCTCGGCCAGGGCCGCGGCGAACTCCGCCTGCCGGTCGGCCCGCTGCCGCTGGCGCTCGTCGCTCCCGCTCGCGCTGGCGCTCGGCGTCGGGGTGCCACCGTCCGCGGCGAACGCGACCGTCGGCGCCGCGATCCCCACGCCGAGCACCCCGGCGGCGGCCAGGCCGGCCAGCAGGTGCCTCTTCCTCATCGTGCCGGACATGATGTCCTCCATCTGGTCGGTGGGTCGTGCGATGACCTCACCGACGGTGACAAGCCCGGCTGGAGGAAACCCGTGCCGAGCCTGTCAGCGAGCTGGCAATCCCGCCGGCAGGCCGGACAAATCGGTTGCCTCGGCGCATCCGGGCGGCCAGGGTTGGCGGTCGGCAGGCCCCCCGGGGCGGAGCAGACGACGGAAGGTGACCCCTCATGACGGTGGCGAAGATCGAGGAAGTCCCGCTGACCGGGGCGGGCGACGCCGGCCCGTACGGCATCACCGTCGGTCCCGACGGCGCGCTCTGGCTGACGCTCCCCCACGCCGGCGCGGTCGCCCGCGTTGGGGCGGACGGCGACGTGCGCACCTGGCCGGTGGCGGCCGACAGCCGCCCGCTGATCATCACGCCGGGCCCCGACGGCGCCCTCTGGTTCACCCGCTCCGGCGACGACCGGATCGGCCGGATCACCACCGACGGCGAGCAGACCGCCGTCGCGCTCCCGGCCGGCAGCGGCCCCTGCGGCATCGCCGCCGGTCCCGACGGCGCCCTCTGGTACGCGGGGATGAACTCCGACACGATCGGTCGGGTCACCACCGCCGGGGAGGTGACGCAGTTCCCGCTGCCGGTGAGCGGCGGCTTCGCGTCGATGGTCGCGGCCGGCCCGGACGAGGCCGTCTGGTTCACGCTCAACCAGGCGAACGCGGTCGGCCGCATCGGCCTGGACGGCGCGGTGACGCTGCATCCGTTGCCGACCGAGGGCGCCGCCCCGGTGGGCATCACCGCCGGCGTGGACGGCGCGCTCTGGTTCGTCGAGATCGGCGCCGGCCAGCTCGGCCGGATCACCCCGGACGGGCGGATCGACGAGTACCCGCTGCCGGACCGGGCCGCCCGGCCGCACGCGATCGTCGCCGACCCGGCCGGCGGCTGCTGGTACACGGAGTGGGGCGGCAACCGGATCGGCCACGTGGCCCCGGACGGCGGGATCGACACCCACGACCTGCCGACCCCGGCCTCCGAGCCGCACGGCCTCACGGTCGCTCCCGACGGCACGGTCTGGGCCGCCCTGGAGGCGGGCGCCCTCGCGCGCCTCACCCCCTGATCCGCCGGGCCCGCCGTCCGCGGACCGCCCCCGGGTGGGTCAGCGGACGGCGGGGGAGACCGTCAGGGTGCCGGTTTCCGTGTCGAGGGTCGCGTCGGTGCCGACGGGGACGGTGAGCTGGCCGACGCCGTGGCCGATCGGCAGGCCGCCGAGGACCGGGACGCCGAGGTCGCCGAGGCGCTCGGACAGCACGTCGGCGACGCCGACCGACCAGCCGTCCGCGCAGCCGGTGAACTGGCCCACCGCCACGCCGGCCAGCCCGTCCAGCGCGCCGGCCCGGCGGAGCTGGGTGAGCATGCGGTCCACCTTGTAGGGCGGCTCCTGCACGTCCTCCACGAGCAGGACCGCCCCGGTCAGGTCCGGCATGTCCGGGGTGCCCAGCGACGCCACGACCAGGCAGAGATTGCCGCCCAACAGCGGGCCGGTGGCCCGCCCCGGCACGCGCACCGGGAAGGTCTCCTCCTCGGCGACGGCGGTCACGGTCACCGGCTCCGTCGTCATCAGGGCGGCGTGCAGCGACTCGGCGGAGCGCAGCGGCGTGCGCTCGTCCAGCCAGGCCGCCCCGGGGCCGTGCACGCCGGCCAGCCGGGCGCCCCGCCACAGCGCGAACTGCAGCGCGGTGATGTCGGAGAACCCGGCGACCACCTTCGGGTCCCGGCGTACGGCGGCCATGTCGATCGCGTCGACGATCCGCTGCGCGCCGTAACCGCCCCGCGTGCAGATCACCCCGCGCACGTCGGGGTCGGCGAACGCCGCGTTCAGGTCGGCGGCCCGCAGCTCGTCCGGGCCGGCCAGGTAGCCCTGCCGGGCGTACGCGTTCGGCGCGAGCACGGGCCGCAGCCCCCAGCCGGTGAGCAGCTCGACGCCCCGGGCCACCCGCTCCGGCCGGGTCGGGCCGGACGGCGACACCAGCATCACCGTGTCGCCGGGGCGCAGCGCCGGCGGTCGTACGACGTCGTCGAGGGACGTGCGGGTGTGGTCGGGCACAGCGGCAGAGCCTAGTCGCGGGGGCGGCTCATCCGTCGAGGTACTGCTCGGCGTACTCCGCCGACGGTGCGATGGGCGTGATGACGTCGATGAGGACGCCGTCCGGGGCGGCGACGATGAAGTGCCGCTGCCCGAAGTCCTCGTCGCGTAGCGCCAGCTCGGCACGCAGCCCTCCGTGGACGACGAGCCGCTCCCATTCGGCGTCGACGTCGGTCACCTCCAGGTTGAGCAGCAGCCCCCGCACCGGGGCCCGGTACGCCTCGGGCAGCGTCGGATGCCGGTGGTCGAGCAGCGCCAGCTCGTACGCCGGCGGGCCCGGTCGCCGCAGGCTCACGTACCAGTCGGCTTCGAAGGTCGTCTCGAAGCCGAGGAAGCGCCGGTAGAAGTCGTGCGACTCGCCGAGCCGGGAGGTGCAGACGACCGGGTAGAAGCTGGTGAGGTTCACGGGGCCCCTTTCACGTACCATCGGTATGTAAAAAACGGTAGTTCGCATACCGTCGGTATGTCAATGGAGGGCTGATGGCCGAGGGCATCCGGGCGCGGCAGCGGGAGCAGACCCGGCGGGCGCTGGTGGACGAGAGCCGGCGACTGTTCGCCACCCGGGGATACGCGGCGGTCGGTCTGGCCGAGATCGTGCGCGTCGCCGGGGTCACCAAGGGCGCGCTCTACCACCACTTCGCCGGCAAGGCGGAGCTGTTCCGGGCGGTGCTGGCGGAGGTGCAGCAGGAGGTGGCGCGGCGGGTCGCCACGAGCGCCGACGCCCAGCGCGACCCCTGGGCCAGGTTCACGGCCGGCTGCCAGGCGTTCCTGACCGCGAGCACCGACCCGGAGATCCAGCGGATCATGCTGATCGACGGCCCCGCCGTGCTCGGCTGGGACGAGTGGCGCGCCCTCGACGAGGCGGCGTCGGGCCGGCACCTGGCCGAGGAGCTGACCCTGCTGGTCGAGCAGGGGCTGATCGCGCCGCAACCGATCGCGCCGCTGACCCACCTGCTGTCCGGGGCGATGAACGAGGCCGCGCTCTGGCTCGCCCGCTCGACCGACCCGTCCGCCCTGCCCGACACCCGCGCCGCGCTTTCCCGGATGCTCGACGCGCTGCGCGCCAGCTGATCCGGCCGGGCGGGGCCGCGTCCCGTCGGGTGCCGCCCGCCCGGCCGTCCCGGCGTGCGCCGGAACCGGTCGGCCGACGGGGTCGCCGCCGCGTCCGGTGGAGGCGCACCGGGGGCCGCCGCGCTCACCGGCTAGCCTCGACGTCGTGGCTACCGCGTTGGTGATCGAGAACGACCCGACCGACGACGTCCGCCGGCTCGGCGAGTGGCTGACCGAGGCCGGTCTCGACCTGTGGGTGGTGCGCGCGCACGCCGGCGACGAGCTTCCGGCCGACCTGGAGGGATACGCCGCGCTGGTGGTGCTCGGCGGCGAGCAGCAGGCGTACCCGCTGGCCGACGGCTCGCCCGGCGCGCCCTGGTTCCCCGCCGTCGAGGGGCTGCTGCGCAAGGCCGTCCGGCACCGGGTGCCCACCCTGGGTATCTGCCTGGGCGCGCAGCTGCTGGCCACCGCGCACGCCGGCCAGGTCGAGCGCAGCGCGTCCGGGCCGGAGGTCGGGCCCGGCGTGGTCGGCAAGCGGGACGCCGCCGACGCCGACCCGCTGTTCCGCTACGTCCCGCTGATCCCCGACGTGCTCCAGTGGCACTCCGACGAGATCACCGAGCTGCCCCGGGGCGCCACCCTGCTGGCCGCCTCCACCCGCTACCCGCACCAGGCGTTCCGCCTCGGCGACCGGGCCTGGGGGCTCCAGTTCCACATCGAGTGCGACACCGCGATGATCGCCGACTGGGCCACCGGCTCGACGGTGCTGGCCGAGTTGGGCTACGACCCGGACCTGGTGGTGGCGGCCTGTCACGCGGTGATGGCCGACGTGGAGGAGGTCTGGCAGCCGTTCGCCGCCCGGTTCGCCGCGCTGGCCCTCGGCGAGCTGGACGCCGACGCGCCCCGCCGCAGCCTGCCGCTGCTCGGGCAGTGATGAGCCGGCCGACCAGGGCCGCCGGCCGGCTCGCCCGCTACGGGTTCGGCACCGAGGGTGGGGACGGCGTCACCCGCGCCGCCGACCTGCTCGGCCCGGACGGGCTGGGGCTGTGGCGACCGGACGCGCAGGAGCCGACCGACGACCGCGCGGCGGAGCTGCTCGCCGCGCTTTCCCGCGCCGCCGACCCGCATCTGGCGCTGCGCCAGCTGCACCGCATCGTCGAGGCCGAACGCCGGGCCGCCGCGAGCGGCCGCGTGCCGGCCGGGGCAGCCGGTGCTGCCGCTCGCCCGCCGACGCCCGCCGACGCCGCCCCGGAACACCCGGCGTCGGCGCTGCTGGCCGCGCTCGCCGACGACCCGGGGCTGCGCCGCCGGCTGATCGCCGTCCTCGGCGCCTCCTCGGCGCTCGGCGACCACCTGGTCGCCAACCCCGACCAGTGGCCGGCGCTGCGGACCGCCCCGGACGGGCTCGCCCCGACCGCCGAGGGGCGGCTCGACCTGTCCGGCGACGGGCAGCCGGTCGCGGTGCTGCGCAGGGCGTACCGGCTGGCGCTGCTGCGGATCGCGGCGGCCGACCTGACCGGCGGCCGGGGCCTGGAGCAGACCATGGCCGCGCTCTCCGCGCTGGCCGACGCGACCCTGGCGGCGGCGTACGAGATCGCGGTCGGCGAACTGCCGGCGGGTACGCCCCGGCCCCGGCTCGCCGTCGTGGCGATGGGTAAGTGCGGCGGCGACGAGCTGAACTACGTCTCCGACGTGGACGTGATCTTCGTGGCCGCCGAGGACGACGACCTCGCCGCCGCCACCACGGTCGCCACCCGGCTGATCCACGTCTGCGGCCTGGTCGCCTGGCCGGTCGACGCCGCCCTGCGGCCCGAGGGCAGCCGGGGCCCGCTGGTGCGGACGCTGGCCAGCCACCTCGCCTACTACCGTCGCTGGGCGCGCACCTGGGAGTTCCAGGCGCTGCTCAAGGCCCGGCCGGCGGCCGGCGACCTCGCGCTGGGCCGGGAGTGGATCGACCAGCTCGCCCCGCTGGTGTGGCGGGCCGCCGAGCGCCCCGAGGCGGTCGAGGACGTCCGCGCCATGCGGCGGAAGATCATCGACAACATCCCGCCGAAGGAGCTGGAGCGCGAGATCAAGCGCGGCCCGGGCGGGCTGCGCGACATCGAGTTCGCCGTGCAGCTGCTGCAACTGGTGCACGGGCGGGGCGACGAGTCGCTGCGGGTGCCCGGCACCATCCCGGCGCTGCGCGCGCTGGTCGCCGGTGGCTACGTCGGCCGGGCCGACGGCGAGGCGCTGCTGCGCGGCTACCGCTTCCTGCGCGGCGTCGAGCACCGCCTCCAGCTCCAGGGGCTGCGCCGCACCCACACCGTGCCGACGGAGCCGGCGGCGCTGCGCTGGCTGGCCGCCGCGCTGGGCTACGCGGCCACGCCGGGCCGCAGCGCCGTCGAGGAGTTCCGCGCCGAGTGGGTCACCCACGCCGCGGAGGTACGCCGGCTGCACGCCAAACTGCTCTACCGGCCGCTGCTGGAGTCGGTGGCCCGGGTGCCGGCCGACGGGCTGCGGCTGACCCCGGAGGCGGCCCGGCACCGGCTGGAGATCCTCGGCTTCGGCGACCCCGCGGGCGCGCTGCGTCACCTCCAGGCCCTCACCGGCGGGGTGAGCCGCACCGCCGCCATCCAGCGCACCCTGCTGCCGGTGCTGCTCAGCGAGTTCGCCGACGCCCCCGAGCCGGACCGGGGCCTGCTCAACTACCGGCAGGTCTCCGACAAGCTCGGCAGCACGCCCTGGTATCTGCGCCTGCTGCGCGACTCCGGGCCGGTGGCCCGCCGGTTGGCCCGGGTGCTCTCCTCCTCCCGGTACGCCGCCGACCTGCTGGCCCGCGAGCCGGAGGCGCTGCGGCTGCTGGCCGAGGAGAGCGAGCTGACGCCCCGGCCGAGGGAGGTCCTCTGCGAGGGCTTCGCCGCCGCGGCGTCCCGGCACGCCGACCCCGTCGAGGCCACCCGGGCGATCCGCGCGCTGCGCCGCCGGGAACTGGTCCGGATCGCCTGCGCCGACCTGCTGAGCCGGGCCGGCTCCCTCGCCCCGGCGCCGCCCCGTTCGGACGGCGGCGGACGGGCCGCGCTCGGCCTCGCCGACGTGACCGCCGTCGGTGCCGCGCTGGCCGACGTCACCGACGCCACCCTGGCCGCCGCGCTGCGGGCCGCCCGGTCGGCCCAGCCGTCCCTGCCGGGGCTGCGCTTCGCCGTGATCGGCATGGGCCGCCTCGGCGGGTACGAGTCGAACTACCTCTCCGACGCCGACGTGCTCTTCGTCTACGACCCGCCGGCCGGCGCCGGCGAGGGCGCGGCCAGCGCCGCCGCCCACGCGATCGCCGAGGAGCTGCGCCGGCTGCTCGGCATGCCCGCGCCCGACCCGCCGCTGGGCGTGGACGCCGACCTGCGCCCGGAGGGCCGGCAGGGGCCGCTCGTGCGCAGCCTCGCCGCGTACGCGCAGTACTACGCCCGCTGGTCGAAGGTGTGGGAGGCGCAGGCGCTGCTGCGCGCCCGGTTCGTCTGCGGCGACGCCGACCTCGGCGCGGAGTTCGAGGCGATGGTCGACCCGGTCCGCTACCCGGCCGACGGGCTGACCCGCGAGCAGGTGGTGGAGATCCGCCGGATCAAGGCGCGGGTGGAGCACGAGCGGCTGCCCCGGGGCGCGGACCCGGCCACCCACACCAAGCTCGGGCGGGGCGGCCTCGCCGACGTCGAGTGGGCGGTGCAGCTGCTCCAGCTCCGGCACGGCGGCACGATCCCGGCGCTGCGCGGCACGCGTACGCTCGACGCCCTCGCGGCGGCCCGGGACGCGGGCCTGGTGGACCCGACGGACGCCGCCGAGATGGCGGCCGGCTGGACCCTGGCCGCGCAGGTCCGCAACGCGCTGATGCTGGTCCGCGGCCGGGCGGGGGACCAACTGCCCCGGCACGGCGTCGAGCTGGCCGGGGTGGTCCGGCTGCTCGGCCGGGACGACCCGGGGGAGTTCCTCGACGAGTACCTGCGCACCGGCCGCCGCTCCCGGACGGCGATGGAACGCGTCCTGGACTCCTGAGGCGGCCGGCGCGCCTGCCGGCCGGGCGGCCTCCCCGCCCGGCCGCCCGGGCGACGCCGCACGTCAGGGCCGGCGGCGGACCAGCACCACGTGGTCGACCAGGGTGCCGACGTGGCCGTCCGGGCCGGTGGCCTGCCGGCGCGGGGCGTCGAGCCGCTCGGTGACCCACCGGTCCGGGTCGAGGTCGAGTTCGGCGAGGGTCTCCTGGGGGGTGGGGAAACGCACGTCCGGGTGGGCGTGGCGTCCCCACGGCGGGACCTCGCCGTGTTCGACGACGAGCAGCCGCCCGCCGGGGGCCACGGCCCGGGCCGCCGACCGCAGCACCTCGGCCCGGGGGAACTCCAGCGGCGACTGGAGGAACTGCGCGGACACCAGGTCGAACTCGCCCGGCGGGAAGGTCCGGGTGAGGTCGTGCCGGCGGAACTCGATGCCGGCGGCCACCCCCGCCGTGGCGGCCGCCGCCGACGCCCGGTCCAGGGCGGTCTGCGCGACGTCGACGGCCGTCACCCGCCAGCCCCGCCCGGCCAACCAGATCGCGTCGCCGCCCTCGCCGCAGCCGAGGTCGAGCACGGTGCCGGCCGGCAGCGACCCGACGACGTCGACCAGGACGGGGTTCGCCCGCCCGCTCCAGTACCTGTCGCGCTTCTGGTAGAGCTCCTCCCAGTACCGCGCGGTCTCCTCGTCCACGTCCCGGTGCCGCCGCTCGCCGGCCACGCTCGTCGCCGCGTCCTCGTGCCGGGGGTCACCGGTCGTTGCGTCCTGGTGCACGTCTCGTCCTCCTGGTGCGCCGCGGCGGGGTGGTCCCGCCGGGGGCGGTCGGTCGACCCGCCCTGACCGGATCGTGCGCGCCGCCGGCGGTGGACGGCAAGTAACGTTGCCGGATCGGCAAAACGACGGGCCGTTCGGGTCAGCTGCCGAGCCGGTACGTCCCGGCGCGCGGCACCGTCACCGCCGTCCCGTCGCCGTCGGCGGCGACCGTGGCGCCGCCCGAGGCGGTGAGCCAGCGGCTGTGCCGCACCCGGACCGGCACCGTGCCGGCCGACGGCGTCCGGAAGATCAGCGACGCGCCGTCCTGCGCCACGATCTCGCCCGGTTCGCCGACGATCGGGGTCGGGTCGGCGACCGCCCAGACCCGCCAGTGCGGGCCGGCCCAGACGGGCGTCAGGTACGGCAGCCCGCTCGTGACGAGCGCCGCCTCGGCCCGCCCCACCCAGGACAGCGGAGCGTCCGGCACCGCGACGAACTGCACCGCGTTCGTCTCCAGCCAGTCCCGGTAGCTCGCGGCGGTCAGCGGCACCCCCGTGCCGGCCGCGCCCGGCACGGTGGTGAAGAAGAGCGGGTTGCGCTCGATGTCGGCCTGGCGCAGCCAGCCCCGGGCCAGCGGCACCTCGCCCAGCGAGGCGGCCTCCCAGTAGTTGCGGGTCGGCGGGATCTCCACCCGGCCGGTGAGCCGCTGAGCGTCGAGGAACTCCCGCAGCGGCGCGAAGTAGGCCGCCCGGGCGGTCGGGTCGTCGACGCTGCGCAGGTCGGCGGGGGGCACCGGCGGCTGCCACCAGCAGCCGGCCGCCAGCAGCGCGGCCAGCGCGACGCCGCCCCGGAACCGGGCGGGCCCGCGCGCCCCGGCCCGCCCGCCGTCGACCAGCCGGCCCGTCCGCGCCGGCCCGGGGCGGTGGCCGCCGCGGGCCAGCCACGCCGTCAGCCGGGCCGGGGGGCGGGCGGCGGCCGCCAGCAGCGGCAGGGCGAACATGACGGCCAGCCGGGTGGCGTTCAGCCCGACCGGGGTGTGCACCAGCGCCGCCGCCAGCACCCCGACCGCCGAGAGCAGCGCGCCCACCCGCACCGGCCGGTAGGCCACCAGCGCGGCGACCAGGAGGCTGGTCAGCGCGGCGCGCAGCGTGTCGGTGCGGCTGATGTTCATCCAGCCGCCGTCGCCGAAGAGCAGCGCGGTCACCCCGAGTGGCAGCGCGGCGGCGACACCGAGCGCCAGGCCGTCGGCGTACCGGCGGGTCAGCAGCAGCGCCGCGCCGGCCAGGCCGACGAAGAGGCCCGCCACGGGGCTCGTCGCCGAGGCCAGCAGCGCCCCGCCGGCCGCCAGCCCGAGCCGCGCGAGCTGCCGTCGCCGCGCCGGCCGGTCCGGGCCGGAGCTGGCCCGCGCGGCCGGGACGCGGGGCAGGGTGAGCGCGAGCAACGCGCCGAGACCGAAGGCCACCCCGAGGCCGTACGTCACCCGGCCCGAGACCAGGTTGCCGGCGATCGTGACCACCCCGACCAGGCTGCCGAGCAGCGGGCGGGGCACCCCGGTGCGCACCAGCAGCGCGGCGAACGCCGTCGCCGCCGCCACCAGCGCCAGCACCCCGGTGACCCGCACCCCGAGCAGCGCCATCACCGGCTGCGAGACCAGACTGTAGCCGAACTGCTGGACCCCGCCGTACCAGCGCAGGTCGACCGGGGCGAGACCGTGGGCGGCGAAGAAGTCGGCCCGGGCGACCTGTGCGGCGAGGTCGGAACCGGTCGGCGGGAGGGCGAGACACGCCACCCCGGCCAGCACGGCGGACGCGGCGGCCACCGCCACCACCCGACTGCGCCGCATGCCCACCTCCGTACCGCGACCACCGTACTGGCAGCATGTCCGGCGTGCCTCACCACCTCGCGCGCTGGACCGGCCTGGCCGGCTCGACGCTGCTCGCCGTCGCCGCGTTCCTCGGCGGAGCGCTGCCCGACGGCGACCTGCGCCCCACTCCGGTCAGCGTCTGGCAGGGCCCGCACGGCCCGCTGATCATCGCCGCCTGGGCGGTCGGCACCGGACTGCTGGCGTACGCCTGGTGGGCGCTGCGCGGCCGGGTGCCCTCGACCCGCTGGGCCCTGGTCACCGTCGGACTCTGGCTGCTGCCGTTCCTGGTCGCGCCGCCGCTGGGCAGCCGGGACGTCTACGCGTACGCCTGCCAGGGCGCCAGCTACGCCGCCGGGATCAACCCGTACGAGCAGGGCGTCTCGGCGCTGCCGTGCCCGTGGCTGGACACCATCTCCTACATCTGGCGGGACACCTCGGCCCCCTACGGGCCGCTGTTCGTGCTGCTCGCCGGGGCGGTGGTCGAGGCCACCGGATCGCTCTACGGCAGCATCGTGCTGTTCCGGCTGCTCGCGGTGGTCGGGGTGGGGCTGACCGCGGCCTGCCTGCCGGCGCTGGCCCGGCGTTGTGGCGTGCCGGCCGGCCGGGCGGTCTGGCTGGCGCTGGGCTCGCCGCTGATCGGGGTACACCTGATCTCGGGCGCGCACAACGACGCCCTGATGGTGGGGCTGCTCGTCGCCGGGCTGGCGGTGGTGGCCGCCCGGCCGGGGCGCCCCGGCCCGCTGCTCGCCGGGGGAGTGCTGCTCGGCCTGGCCGGCGGGGTCAAGGTGACCGCGCTGGTCGTGGTGCCCTTCGCCGCGCTCGCCGCGATCGTCGGGGCGTACTCGATCAGGGCGCTGCTGCGCGACGGCGGGTGGGTGGCCGGCGGGGCGCTCGCGGCCGTGGTCGGGGTCACCCTCGCCGCCGGGCTCGGCTTCGGGTGGGTCACGGGGCTGGAGCAGGGCGGCCTGGTCATCGCCTGGACGTCGCCCTCGACGGCGGTGGGGCAGACCGTGGGCTACCTCGCCGCGCCGTTCGGCTGGCACGGCGACCCGCTGCCGGCCACCCGGGGCATCGGGATGGCCGCGCTCGCGCTGGTGCTGGTCTGGCTGTGGTGGCGGGCCCGCAACCGGGAGCCGCTGTGGCACGCCGGCCTGGCGCTGGCCGCCACGGTCGCGCTCGCCCCGCTGTTCCACCCCTGGTACTGGACCTGGCCGCTGGCCGTGCTCGCGGCCACGTCGCGGCGCACCGGCTGGTTCGCGGTCGTCGCGATCGGCTCGGCGTTCCTGGTCCTGCCGGACGGCACCGGGCTGGCCCGGTACAGCAAGACGGTCGGTGCGCCGCTGATGACGCTGTTGGTGATCGTGGTGGCCGTCCGCTTGGTACGGTCGGCTCGGGCGGCCCGCCGGCCGGCCGCCGTGGACTGAGGAGAGGCACGCCGGTGACCGCTCCCGGCTCCCCGCCGCCCCCGCCCGGCGCCCCGCCGACGCCCGGTGACGCCCGGCTCGCCCGGTACGCCGGCCTGGCCGGGGCGGTGCTGCTGGGCGTCGCCGGCTGGCTCGGTGGCGCGCTGCCCGGGGCCGCTGCGGCGCGCGGCGCTCGCCCCGCCGACGAGCCGTGGACCGTCGCGCTCTGGCTGGCGGGCACCGGGCTGATGGTGGGCGCCTGGTGGGCGTTGCGCCGGGGCGCGCCGTCGACGCGGTGGGCGTACCTGACCGCCGGGCTGTGGGCGCTGCCGCTGCTGGTCACCGCGCCGCAGGGCAGCCGGGACGTCTACTCGTACGCCTGCCAGGGCTGGGCGTACGCGCACGGCGCCGACCCGTACGCGACCGGGGTGGCCGGGGCCGGCTGCCCCTGGGTGGAGTCGGTCGCGCCGATCTGGCGGGACACGCCCGCCCCGTACGGGCCGTTCTTCGTGCTGCTCGCCGGGCTCGCGGTGACCCTCGGCGGTGGCCTGGTGGGCGCGGTCGCGCTGCTCCGGCTGGCCGCCGTCGCCGGGGTGCTGCTGGCCGCCGGATGCCTGGTCGGGCTGTCCCGGGCCGCCGGGGTGTCGACCCGCCGGGCGGCCTGGCTGGTGTTGGCCTGCCCGCTGGTGGGGGTGCACCTGGTGGCCGGCGCGCACAACGACGCGGTGATGCTCGGCCTGTTGACGCTGGGACTGCTGGTGCTGGTGCGCCGACCTGGCAAACCGCGACCGCTGCTGGTGGCCGGGGCGCTGCTCGGGCTGGCGGTGACGGTGAAGGCGACCGCGCTGGTGGTGCTCCCCTTCGCGGCGCTGGCCGCGGTGCTGGGCCGCTACACCGTACGGGCGCTGCTGCGCGACGCCGGCTGGCTGGCCGCCGGGGTGCTCGGCGCGGTGGCGGGCACCTCGCTGCTGTCGGGGCTCGGGCTCGGCTGGGTGGGCGGGCTGGTCCGCAGCGGAGACTCCGAGCAGTGGACGTCGCCGCCGACGGCGGTGGGCTTCGTGATCGACTACGCGGGTGGGCTCGTCGGGCGGGAGCCGGGCGCGGTGCCGGTGACCCGCGCGGCGGCGCTGCTGCTGCTCGCCGTGCTGGTGGCGGCGCTGTGGTGGCGGGCCTGGTCGGCGCTGCGCCGACTCAACGACGTCCGGCGGCGGGTGGCCCGCCTGGAGGCCGCCCGGCCCCGGGAGGCCCTGCTCGGCGCGGGCCTGGCGCTGGCCGCCACGGTCGCCCTGGCCCCGGTCTTCCATCCCTGGTACGCCACCTGGCCGCTGGCCCTGCTCGCGGTCGCCGCGACGCGGACCGCCTGGTTCGTGGCGCCCTGCGCGGCGGCGGCCTTCCTGACCCTGCCCGACGGCACCAACCTGGCCCGGTTCGCCAAGGCCCCGGGCGCGCTGGCGATGACGGCGCTGGTCGTCGGACTGGCGGTGTGGGCCCTGCTCCGGTGGCGCCGGCCGCACGCCGCGCACCCCGACTGACGCGCTCCCCGAGCCGCCCGAGCCTTTCGCCGCGCTCGGATCGGCGCGGCGAGATCTTGGCACGGAAACGCCCCTGGAGGGGCCGTTTCCAGCCAGGATCTACACGCGGGCGGCGGGCAGCGGGCCGCCCCGCAGGACGGGCAGCGGCCGCCGGATCCGACCGGGCGGGCCCCTCGCCCGTGCCGACGATCTCGGCGCCGCGCGCCCGGCGGTACTCGGCCGGGTACGCCCGCGGCAGCCGGTGGCCGAACTGGTCGTATGGCGCTGTCGAGCTGAGTCGTCTGTGTCATCAGGCGGTGTCTGGGCCGCTGTGGCACCAGAAGGCGGTGAATCGTCTGCGACATCAGCTCGACAGCGTCCCGCGGGTGGATCCTCCGCCGACGGTGTCTCCGCCCTGCCGACGCCTCGCCGGAACCAGTGGACAACCCGCTGTGGGCGGTGGCGATCGGTTGTCGGCAAGCAGGAAGGCCCCGGGTGGACCCGGGGCCTTCCTGCTGTGAGCTTCTGGTGCGTCAGCAGTCGAAGTACATGGCGAACTCGTGCGGGGTCGGGCGCAGGCGCACCGGGTCGACCTCGTTGGTCCGCTTCCACTCGATCCAGGTCGAGATCAGGTCGGGCGTGAAGACCCCGCCGTCGAGCAGGTAGTCGTGGTCGGCCTCCAGCGAGTCGAGCACCGCCGACAGCGAACCCGGCACCTGCTTGACGTCGCCCCACTCCTCCGGCGGCAGGTCGTACAGGTCCTTGTCGATCGGCGCCGGCGGCTCGATCTTGCTCTTGATGCCGTCCAGGCCGGCCATCAACATCGCCGAGAACGCCAGGTAGACGTTCGCCGACGGGTCCGGCACGCGGAACTCGACCCGCTTGGCCTTCGGGTTGCTGCCGGTCACCGGGATGCGGGTGCAGGCGGAGCGGTTGCGCTGCGAGTAGACCAGGTTGACCGGCGCCTCGAAGCCCGGCACCAGCCGGCGGTACGAGTTGACCGTCGGGTTGGTGAAGGCCAGCAGGGACGGAGCGTGGTGCAGCAGGCCGCCGATGTACCAGCGGGCGGTGTCCGACAGGCCGGCGTAGCCGGTCTCGTCGTAGAACAGCGGCTCGCCGTTCAGCCAGAGGCTCTGGTGGGTGTGCATGCCGGAGCCGTTGTCGCCGAAGAGCGGCTTCGGCATGAAGGTCGCGGTCTTGCCGTTGGCCCAGGTCTCGTTCTTCACGATGTACTTGAAGAGCTGGAGCTGGTCGGCCGCGTGCAGCAGGGTGGAGAACCGGTAGTTGATCTCGGACTGGCCGGCGGTGCCCACCTCGTGGTGCGAGCGCTCCACGGTGAACCCGGTGTCGACCAGCCGGCGCACGATGCTGTCGCGCAGGTCGGCGTAGTGGTCCACCGGCGGCACCGGGAAGTAGCCGCCCTTGTAGGCGGTCTTGTAGCCGCGGTTGCCGCCCGGCTCCTCGCGGCCGGTGTTCCAGGCGCCCTCGATCGAGTCGATGTAGTAGAACGACTGGTGCGCCGAGGTCTCGTGGCGGATGGAGTCGAAGATGTAGAACTCCGCCTCCGCGCCGAAGTAGGCGGTGTCGGCGATGCCGCTGGCCGCCAGGTACGCCTCGGCCTTCTTCGCCACGTTGCGCGGGTCCCGGCTGTAGGCCTCGCGGGTGAACGGGTCGTGGATGAAGAAGTTGAGCGCGAGGGTCTTCTGGGCCCGGAAGGGGTCGATGAAGGCGGTGGCGACGTCCGGGAGCAGGAGCATGTCCGACTCGTGGATCGCCTGGAAACCGCGGATCGACGAGCCGTCGAAGGCCAGGCCCTCGGTGAAGAATTCGTCGTCGACCGACTCGACCGGCAGGTTGAAGTGCTGCATCACGCCGGGCAGGTCACAGAAACGTACGTCGACGAACTTCACGTCCTCGTTCTTGAGGTATCGCAGGAGTTCCTCGGGATTGGCGAACACACGTCCTCCTGGCACGTCCACGGGTGGCTAGGCTCTTGGCGACGCTATGGCGGCGCGGTTGCCCGGCCATGTCTTGAGTGTTTCTGCCGTGTTACGTCCCTCGCGGAGCGTCATCCGCGCCGCTCGGGCGGGGCGATCGGGCGGCGGAACGCCATCGGCTGTGCCAGTGTAGTGACACTTGCTCGCTTTGGTCCGTTTTTGCGTCCCGGTGCCGCGGCCGCCCCCGATTCCCCCGTACGCCCTGGATACCCTTGACCGTTGTGACCAACCCGCATGACCGGCCCGTGCCGCCCGCGTCCGACCCCGCCTTCACCCCGCCCAGCCTGGGCCGCCGGTTCGGCGCGCTGGTGATCGACTGGGTGCTCTGCCTCCTGGTCGCCCGGGGCTTCGCCGACCCGGTCCGCGACGGCTGGGCGCCCGTGCTGGTGCTGATCCTGGAGTACGGCTTCTTCCTCGGGCTGTTCGCCCAGACGCCGGGCATGTTCATCACGAAGATCCGCTGCGTCGCGTGGGCCCACGGCGGTCGCATCGGCCTGGTCCGGGCGCTGCTGCGCGGCCTCCTGCTCGCCCTCGTCGTGCCGGCCCTGCTGATGGACAACCACCGCCGCGGCCTGCACGACCGCCTGGCGGGCTCCGTCATCACCACCGCCCCCCGTCCCTGACCCGCCGGCCCGCGCCGCCCGCCTTCCGCGATCTTGCACCTCCTGCCCGCCGGAACGGGCACAAGCCGCGAAGGTGGGGGGCGAAACTGCAAGATCGCCGAGGGGCGGGGCGGCGGATAGGGCGCGGAAGTGCGAAAGCCGGGCCCGACAGGGCCCGGCTTTCCGCGTACGTCGGCGTGGGTCAGCGACCGCGCGACTGGCGGAACGCGCCGCGCGGGGGCCGCATGTTCTTCGGGATCGCGCCCTTGGGCATCTGCGGGCGCGCGGTGAGCGCCTTGAGCCGCTTGTCCAGCGAGTTGACGTCCTTGCCGCTGAGGTTGCGCGGCAGCCGCATCAGCGTCATCCGCAGCTTGCGGATCGGCAGCTCGCCCTCGTCCTGGCCGATCACGTAGTCGTAGAGCGGGGCCGAGCCGATGACCTTGGCCAGCCGCCGCTTCTCCTGGCCGAGCAGGCCGCGCACCCGCTGCGGGTTGCCCTCCGCCAGCAGGATCACGCCGGGCCGGCCGATGACCAGGTGGACCATGTCCATCTGCGTGGTGGAGCTGACCGCCGGGGTGACCCGCCAGTCACCGCGCATGCTCTCCATGATCTGGGCCGCCGCGCCCGGCTGCCCCTCCGCCGCGTTCATCATCGCCCGGTTGGAGCGCAGGTTGAGCACGACCAGCAGGCAGAGCAGGGCGAACAGGATGCCCAGCGGCAGCCAGATCCAGCCCCAGAGCAGGACCGCGACCACGGTGAGCGCGAGCGGGATCAGCACCGCGGCGGCGGCCAGCGGGGCGAACCACCTGTCCTGCTTGGCGGTGAACTTGAACACCATCCCGATCTGCTTCAGCCGCTGGCCGAACGAGACCTTCTCCTGGGGCTTTGCCATGCCGCTGAGTCTAGTGGTCGCCGCACGCCGCGATCACCCGCGGCCGGGCTGAGTACCTTACGCCGCCGTACCGCCCCTGGACGCCGGGAGTAAGGAGGGACGGCGGGCGAAGATCAGGCGGCGTACCCATGCCCGGGGGGCACCTTCGCGCGGAGAGTCAGAGTCGACAAACAGCTGACGACGACCCGCAGGGAGCCCGACATGTTCGGCAACGACGCAGACTTCATCCTCTCGCTCCACCGTACGCACGCCGCCGAGCTGCGCGCCGAGGCCGCGGCGGACCGGCTCGCCCGGGACCTGCCACGCCGCTCCACGCGCAGCTGGTTCAGTCGGCGCCACCATGCGGACCACAGCGGCGACGTCCGCCGGTGACCGCCTCCGAGCCCCCGGCGGACGCCAGCGTTCCGCCGGGGGCCGCCGCCGTCCCGCCGGCGGCCGCCACCGTCGCGGCGAGACCGACCACCGGGCCGCCGGCAGCCGCCGTCATCGCGACGAGGCCAGCCACCGGGCCGGCGGGGGCCGGCGCGCCGCGGCCGGCGCCCGCCGGTGAGCCCGCTCCGGCGGTGGCCGGGCCGTCCGTCGCCGACCGGCCGGGCAGCGGAATCGGCGGCGGCGCGGCGCGTGGCATGCTCGGTGCCGTGACCGCACGCACCGCCAGCACCGTCCTCGTGGGCCGCCAGCCGGAACTCGCGGCCCTGCGTGACGCCCTCGCCCGGGCCCGCGCCGGGGAGCCCACCACCGTCCTGGTCGGCGGCGAGGCCGGGGTGGGCAAGACCCGGCTGGTGGAGGAGTTCGGCCGGTCGGCCACCGACGCCGGCGCCCGGCTGCTGGTCGGCCAGTGCCTCGAACTCGGCGAGGCCGGCCTGCCCTTCGCGCCGTTCGCCGCGGCGCTGCGCGCGGTGCTGCGCCGCGACGGCCCGGGCGTCTTCGACGGGTACGAGGCGGAGTTCGCCCGCCTCCTGCCGGAGCTGGCCCGGGGGCCGGTCGGCGTCGCCGCGCCCGCCCCGGCGCCGCTCTCCGACGCCCCGCGCGGCTACCTGTTCGACCTGGTCGCCGAGTTGTTCCAGCGGCTGGCCGCCGGGCAACCCCTGGTGCTGCTGATCGAGGACCTGCACTGGGCCGACCGGTCCACCCGCGATCTCATCGCCTTCCTGGTGCGGGCCGCCCGCACGGCCCGGCTGCTGCTGGTCTGCACCTACCGCACCGACGAGCTGCACCGCGGGCACCCGCTGCGGCCCTTCCTCGCCGAGCTGGACCGGGCCCGCGGCGTCGAACGGGTCGAACTCGGCCGCCTCGACCGGGACGGCACGGGCGCGATCCTGGCCGACCTGCTCGGCGCCGAGCCGCTCGCCCGGGCGGTCGACGACATCCACCAGCGCACCCAGGGCAACCCGTTCTTCATCGAGGAGCTGGCCGCCGCGGGCGACCCGATCGGCTGCGCCGCGCTGCCCGAGACGCTGCGCGACCTGCTGCTGGCCCGGGTGGACCGGCTGCCCGACCCGGCCCAGCGCGTGCTGCGTATCGCCGCCGCCGGCGGCACCCGCTTCGCCCACCAGCTCATCGCCGAGGTGGCCGGGCTGCCCGAGTCCGAGCTGGAGGACGCGCTGCGCGCCGCCGTCGCCGCCCAGCTCGTGGTGGCCGACCCGGAGGGCGACTACGAGTTCCGGCACGCGCTGGTCCGCGAGGCCGTCCACGACGAGCTGCTGCCCGGCGAGCACGCCCGGCTGCACGCCCGTTTCGCGGCGGCCATCGAGGCGCAACCGCACCTGGTGGTCGCCGGTCGCGCCCCGGCCGAGATCGCCCACCACTGGTACGCCGCCCACGACCACCCCCGTGCCCTGGTGACCGCCCGCACCGCCGCCTGCGCCGCCGCCGACCGGTACGCGTACGCGGAACAGAGCCGGCTGCTGGAGCGGGTGCTGGAGCTGTGGGAGCTGGTGCCCGACGCGGCCGAGCGGCTCGGGATGGACCACCTCGCGGTGCTGGAGGAGACCATCGCGGCGGCCACCACCGCCGGCGACTACCAGCGCGCGCTCACCCTGACCCGGGCCGCCCTGGCCGAGGTGGACACCGACGCCGAGCCGCTGCGCGCCGCGCGGCTGCTGGACCGGCGCGGCCGGATGCTGGCCATGCTCGGCAAGAGCGACGGCATGGCCGAACTGCGGGAGGCGTACCGGCTGGCCTCGGGGGTCGCGGACGGGCCGGAGCGGGTGCGGCTGCTCGCCGACATCGCGGCGCACCTGATCAGGATCGACCCCGAGCAGGCGGGCGCGCTGGCGGCCGAGGCGACGGCGGCGGCCGAGGTGCTCGGCGAGGACCTGGAGCTGCTGCCGACCCGGATCGCGATGCTCTGCCGCGCCTACCGCACGCCCGACCTCGGCCTGGCCGAGCTGCGCCGGGCGGAGGCCCGGGCCCGTGCCGCCGGGAACGCGCCGGCGCTGGTGAGCGCGCTGGTCCACCTCTCCGACGTGCTCTTCGAACTGGGCCGGTACGCCGAGTCCGCGGACGCGGCCGCCGCCGGGGTGAGCGAGGCGCGGCGGGTCGGCATCAGCCGCTCCACCGGGGCGTACCTGCTGTCGAACCAGGCCGAGGCGCTGATCGCGCTGGGCCGGTGGGACGAGGCCGACGCCGCGTGCGCGGAGGCGGCCCGGATCGACCCGCCGGGCGTCTCGGGGCTGCACTGGCTCCAGCTCCGTGCCAACCTGCGGCTGGCCCGGGCCCACCCGGGCGCGGACGAGCTGGTGGGGCGGGCCCTCGCCTTCCTGGGCCGGCCCTTCCTGTGGCCGAACCACCGGCTGCCCCTGTGGGAGCTGCGGATCGAGGCGGCGCTGGCGGCCGACGACCGCGCCGAGGCCGTCCGCGCGGCCCACGCGGCGCTGGCCGACGAGCGCCTGCCGCAGCTGCCCCGCGAGGGCTGGCCGGTGCTCAGCGCCGCCGCCCGCACGGCCGCCCGGGCCGGCGACCCCGAGCTTGCCGCCGCGGTGTCCGCGCTCGCCGCCGGCCTGCCCACCCGCTGCCCGGCCGAGCGGGCGCACGCCGCCCAGGTGGGCGCCCTCCTGTCGGCCGGCGACGACGCGCTCGCGGGGTGGCGAACGGCGGTCGCGGCGTGGCGCGCGGACGGGCAGCCGTACCCGCTCGGACGGGCGCTGCTGGCGCTCGCCGAGGCGGCGGCCGGGGCGGGGGAGCGGGACGAGGTGGCGGCGGCGGTGGGCGAGGCGGCCGCGATCGCCGGGCGGCTGGGTGCGACGCCGCTCGCGGAGCAGGCCGCCGCCCTGGCCCGCCGCGTCGGGCTGCGCGGGGCCACCCGGGGCCGTCCCGGCGCGGACCTGCTCACCGCGCGCGAGCGGGAGGTGCTGCGCCTGGTCGCCGAGGGGCACAGCAACAGCCGGATCGCCGAGCAGCTCTTCATCTCGCCGAAGACGGCCAGCGTGCACGTCTCCCGGATCATCGCCAAGCTCGACGTGAGCAACCGGGTGGAGGCCGCCGCGCTGGCCCATCGCCTGGGCCTGCTCGGCGAACCCACCGCCCCCCGCTGACCGTCGGCGGGGGCCGGTGGGACGGTGCCTGGGGGGCGGGGTCAGCCCGCGGTGACCGCAGCGCCCTCGCGGGCCTGGAGTGCCTGCTGGTAGAGCCGCCCGGCGCGGTACGACGAGCGCACCAGCGGCCCGCTCATCACACCCGCGAAGCCGATCTCCTCGGCCTCCTCGCGCAGCTCGACGAACTCCTCCGGCTTGACCCAGCGGGTGACCGGGTGGTGGCGGGGGGAGGGGCGCAGGTACTGCGTGATGGTGATCAGCTCGCAGCCGGCCTCGTGCAGGTCGCGCAGCGCCTGGGAGACCTCGGCGCGCTCCTCGCCCATGCCCAGGATCAGGTTGGACTTCGTGACCAGCCCGTCGGCGCGGGCCTGGCGGATCACGTCCAGCGACCGCTCGTAGCGGAACGCCGGCCGGATCCGCTTGAAGATCCGCGGCACGGTCTCGACGTTGTGCGCGAGCACCTCCGGCCGGGCGCCGAAGACCTCGGCGAGCTGCTCGGGGACCGCGTTGAAGTCGGGGATCAGCAGCTCGACGCCGCAGCCGGGCTGCAGGGCGTGGATCTGCCGGACGGTCTCGGCGTAGAGCCAGGCGCCGCCGTCGGGCAGGTCGTCGCGGGCCACGCCGGTAATGGTGGCGTAGCGCAGGCCCATCGAGACCACGGACTCGGCGACCCGGCGCGGCTCGTCCGCGTCGAACTCGGCCGGCTTGCCCGTGTCGATCTGGCAGAAGTCGCAGCGCCGGGTGCACTGGTCGCCGCCGATGAGGAAGGTGGCCTCCCGGTCCTCCCAACACTCGTAGATGTTGGGGCAGCCGGCCTCCTGGCAGACGGTGTGCAGCCCCTCGCGCGAGACGAGTCCGCGCAGTTGCGTGTACTCCGGCCCCATCTTGGCCTTGACCTTGATCCACGGCGGCTTGCGCTCGATCGGCGTCTCGGCGTTGCGCGCCTCGATGCGGAGCAGCCGCCGCCCCTCGGGGGCGGGCGTCGCGGTGCGCGCTACCTGGCCGGTCGTCGGCGCGGAGTGCTCGATCGTCACGAAACCGAGCCTACGCCCGACGGCCGCCGTCGATGTACCGCGGGCGACCGGCGTCACGCCGGAAGCGTTGTGACGCCGAACACCGAGACCAGGGAAATCGCGTTACACGAGACTCCGGCGGGGTGCTAGCGTGCCGGGCAGAGCTGTGACGGAGCCGAGTAGCGGACCGATTCGCCAGCCCAGAGAGCCGCCGGTTGCTGCGAGGCGGTCTGGCGCCGGACCGCGAAGACCCTCCCGAGCTGCGGGAAGAACGGCGGGTGACCGGCGCCGCGCGACTGCGCGGACGGCCGCCCGGCCCAGTAGAGCCCGCCCGGCTGGCCCCGGTGAAAAGGCGACGAACGAGGCCCCCGCTCGCGGGGGCGAAGGTGTGGTGGCACCGCGAGGTTTCCCGCTCGCCCACACCTCCCGGGGATCGCGTTGCGATTGATCGAGGAGGTAACCGCCGTGCAACGCATCCTTTCCCACCAGCTCTCCGCCCATGTCGGCGGGACCGTCCGGATCGCCGGCTGGGTGCACCGCCGCCGGCTGCTCAAGTCGGTGGCGTTCCTGATCGTCCGGGACTCCGGCGGCCTCGCCCAGGTGGTGGTCGCCGACCCAACCGGCCGCGCCGACCTGGAGAAACTGACCGAGGAGACCGTCGTCGAGGTCACCGGCACGGTGGTCGCGAACCCGGCCGCGCCCGCCGGGGTCGAGGTCGCGGAGCCGACCGTACGACCGCTCGGCCCGCCCGCCGTGCCCCCGCCGTTCGACCTCTACCGGCCGGCGCTCACCGCGAGCCTGCCCACCCAGCTCGACCACGCGCCCGTGGCGCTGCGCCACCCGACCCGCTCGGCGGCGCTGCGCGTCTCGGCGGCGGCGGTGGCCGGCTTCCGGGCCGCGCTCGACGCCCGCGACTTCGTGGAGATCCACACCCCCAAGGTGGTCGGCTCGTCCACCGAGAGCGGGGCGAACGTCTTCGCGCTGGACTGGTTCGGCCGGCCCGCGTACCTGGCCCAGTCGCCGCAGTTCTACAAGCAGCTCATGGTCGGCGTCTTCGAGCGGGTCTACGAGGTCGGGCCGGTGTTCCGGGCCGAGCCGCACGACACGGTGCGGCACCTGGCGCAGTACACCTCGCTCGACGCCGAATTCGGCTTCGTCGCCGACCACCGGGACGTGATGGCGGTGCTGCGGCACACCCTGGCCGGCATGCTCGGCGCGGTGCGCGAGCGGGCCGGCGCGGCGCTGGCCACGCTCGGCGTCGAGGCCCCCGAGGTGCCGGCGGAGATCCCCGCCGTGCACTTCACGGAGGCGCTGAAGATCGCCGGCGCGCCGGCCGACGAGCCGGACCTCGCCCCGGCGCACGAGCGGGCGCTGGGGGAGTGGGCGCGGCGGGAGCACGGCTCCGAGTTCCTCTTCGTCACCGGCTACCCGATGGCGAAGCGGCCCTTCTACACCCACCCCGACCCGGCGCGGCCCGCGTACTCGAACGGGTTCGACCTGCTGTTCCGGGGGCTGGAGCTGGTGACGGGCGGGCAGCGGCTGCACCGGCACGCCGACTACCTGGCGGCGCTCGCGGCCCGCGGCGAGCCCGTCGAGCCGTACGCCGGCTACGTGGACGCGTTCCGGCACGGCATGCCGCCGCACGGCGGTTTCGCCATCGGGCTGGAACGCTTCGTGGCCCGGCTGACCGGCGCGGCCAACGTCCGGGAGGTGACCGCCTTCCCGCGCGACCTGCACCGGCTCACCCCGTAGCCCCGGGAGCCGGTCGGTACGTGCCAGCCGTGGATGCTGTGGAGCTGAGTCGTTCGCGACGTCAGCTCCACAGCGTGCCGGTCGGCACCCGCGCGGTGGCCGCGACTCGCCGCCCCTGTCGTCTTCGCCGGGCTCTCCCGGCGGCCGCGGGCGCGTGTGCGCTCTGCGACTGACGTCGTGGACGACTCAGGCCGGGCCGAGCAGGTCCCAGAGGTTGCCGGCGATGTCGCGGAAGACGGCGACCCGGCCGTAGGGCTCGGCGCGCGGGGGCTTCACGAACTCGACGCCCGCCGTCACCATCCGGCGGTGCACGGCGTCGAAGTCGTCGACCCGGAGGAAGAAGCCGACCCGGCCGGCCACCTGGTCGCCGACCGCCTGCGCCTGCCGCTCGCCGTCGGCGCGGGCCAGCAGCAGCCCGGTCTGCGCGCCGGGCGGCCGGACGACGACCCAGCGCTTCGGGCGGCCGTCGTTGGTCAGCGACGGCGAGTCCTCGACCAGGTCGAAGCCGAGCACCTCGGTGAAGAACTCGATGGCCGGGTCGTACTCGGCGACGACGACGGTGACGAGGTCGATCCGCATGGCCGGCGGTCAGGCCGCGACGAGGGTGGGCAGGTGGCGCTCGACCGCCGGCAGGACGTCGGCCACGGTGACGGGGCGGCCCAGCTCGGCGGTGAGCGAGGTGACGCCCGCGTCGCGGATGCCGCAGGGCACGATCCGGTCGAAGTAGCCCAGGTCGCAGTCGCAGTTGATCGAGAAGCCGTGCAGGGTCACCCCGCGGGCGACCCGGATGCCGATGGCCGCGACCTTGCGGGCCGGGCCCCGGTCGTCCTCCGGCACCCAGACCCCGCTGCGTCCCTCGACCCGGCCGGCGGCCAGCCCGAACTCGGCGCAGACGTCGATCAGCAGCTGCTCGGTGCGGCGGACGTAGGCGACCACGTCCACCGGGTCGGGCAGCCGCAGGATCGGGTAGCCCACCAGTTGCCCCGGACCGTGCCAGGTGATCTTGCCGCCCCGGTCCACGTCGACGACCGGGGTGCCGTCCATCGGCCGGTCCCACGGCTCGGTGCGCTTGCCGGCGGTGTAGACGCTCGGGTGCTCCAGGAGCAGCACGGTGTCGCCGCGCTCCCCGGCCACCACCGACTCGTGCAGTCGACGCTGCTCGTCCCAGGCGGCCTGGTAGTCGAGGACGCCGGCGCGGACGGCCGTGAGGCCGGAGGTCGTCGTGGTCACGCCGCCAAGCCTAGTCCCGTACCGGCCGGTCACCTGCGGTGACGCGGCTCACCACGCGGACCGGGCGTCAGCCCTGCGGGACGCGCCACAGCCACACGTCGTCGACCCGCTCGGGCGGGCCGAGCAGCGCGGTCACGGTGCGGCGGATCGCCTCCTCGTCGACCGGCCACTTCGCCCCGTGCACCTCGTCGGCCAGCACGATCGTCTCGATCCGCCAGTGCCGCAGGTCGGCACGGACCTCCTGGATGCTGCCCTCGGTGATGATCGGCACCAGCCCGGTCCGCCCGGCCTGGTCCACGAGGGCGCCGAGCGGGCGCGGCGGCGGGCCGATCCGCCCCCGGCCGTCGGGGCCGCCGGGGCCGAGGAAGAAGCCGGACGGGATGGCGAACTCGCCCTGCCGGTGCGCCAGGGCGTGCGCCTGCCAGCGCTGCCCGTCGGGATAGACGTCGAGGGTCAACGGCACCGGGGTCAGCACCCCGCCCGGGGAGACGTAGTCCTGCCAGGTGCCGGCGGTGATGAACCGTGGGATGGGCTCGCGCTCGACGGTCAGCAGCGGGGTCGGCAGCAGCGGCAGCAGCGCCACCGCGAACGCCGCCCACCAGGCCCCCCCCGCCGAACGGTGCCGGGGCGGATCGGCGCGGAGCTGGTCGACGGCGTACGCGAGCAGCACCCCGATCACCGGCGCCACCACCAGCGCCAGCCGGGCGGGCAGGGCGGCGTTCACCACCGGCAGGTGCCCGAGCAGGTCGAACGGCATCGGCAGGTCGGTGCGCCGCCCGTCGACCTTGGCCTCGGGGCCGAACGAGAGCACGGTGAAGACCACGGCGGTCACGCCCAGCGCCCACAGCGTCGCCCGGCGGCCCGCGTCGGCCCGGCGCCACAGCGCCACGAAGCAGGCGGCGGCGAGCAGCAGCAGGGGGAGGCCGAAGAACGAGTTCTCCTCGGTCGGGTTCGGCGCCAGCCGGGTGCCGAGCCCCGCCTCGCCGGCCAGCGAGCGGCGCGGGTACGCCCCGTACGCGACCACGTCCTCGGAGTGGATGACCGCGTCGAAGCCGGTGCCGTGGAAGCGCTGCGGGCCGGCGAAGTGCAGCCAGAGCGGGTACGCCAGCAGCACCCCGGCGACCACGGCGGTCACCGCGAGCCCGCGCAGGAAGGCCGGCAGCGCCGCCCGGGCCTGCGTCCGGTGGGCCGGGTGCAGCGCCCAGGCGGCGACGAAGACGCCGAGCGCCAGCGCGGTGAAGAAGAGCCCCTCGGCGGCGATGGAGAAGGCGACGGCGACGAGCGCGCCGAGGATCGCGCCGTCGCGCAGCGGGTGCCGGGAGCGGCGCAGCGCGAACGTCCGCCAGACCAGCAGCGGCACCAGCCAGCCCGCGGTCCAGTTCAGGTGGGCGTTGGCGTGCGAGACCATGCCGGGGGAGAAGCCGATGAACAGCCCGCCGACCGCGGCGGCGAGCGGGCTGCGGACCAGGTGCCGCGAGAGCAGCCAGTACCAGGCGAGCGCGGTGGCGGCCAGGTTGAGGGTGAGGATCACCAGGAAGGTGGCCGGCGGCCCGATCAGGTACGTCAGGGGGGCGAAGGCCACCGCGTACACGGTGATCGAGGTGTTGACCGCGAGGTTCACCCCGTCGGGGACGTTGACCAGGTAGGTGAAGAGCGGGTTGTCGCCGTGGGTCACGGCGTGGCCGCCGAAGGCCAGCAGCCACTCGAAGAGCGCCTGGTCGCTGGAGTTGACCGTGACGGCGCGGGTGTTCGGGTCCCGCCACAGCCCGCTGGTCACCCAGACGGCGAGCGCCAGCGCGACCAGCGCCACGATCAGGTCGGCCCGGCGGTCGCGGACGACGCGGGGCGGCGAGGCCGGCGAGGGCGCCACGGACGGGGAGGTCGGCACGCAGCGGACGTTACCAACCGGACCTGGACACGCCGGTCAGGACGCACATCCTCCCGAGGGCGAATGTGTGAGCGTGGCCCATGTCACATCATCGACACATCGACGTAACGTCGCGGCAATTCGCGGGTGACCCAGTTCACAGCCCGTCCCCCAGGAGGCCCCCGTGCGTCGCTCCCCGTCCCTGCTCACCCGGCTGACCGGCGCGGTCGCCGGGTTGGTCCTCGCCGTCGCCGCCGCGGTGGTGACCCTCGCCGCCCCCGCCCAGGCCGCCACCCTCACCCAGGTCACCGGCTTCGGCTCGAATCCCGGCAACCTCGCCATGTACGCGTATCGGCCGGACAACCTGCCGGCCGGAGCCCCGGCGGTCGTGCTGCTGCACGGCTGCACCCAGAACGCCTCCGGCTACTTCGCCAACTCCGGCTGGCGCAAGTACGCCGACCAGTGGCGGTTCGCCCTGATCGTGCCGCAGCAGTCCAGCGCCAACCAGCAGCTGAGCTGCTTCAACTGGTTCGTCGAGCAGGACATCACCCGCGGCTCCGGCGAGGCCCTGTCGATCAAGCAGATGGTCGACTACGCCAGGACCAACTACGGCACCGACCCGGGCCGGGTCTTCGTCAGCGGGCTCTCCGCCGGCGGAGGGATGAGCGCGGTCATGCTCGCCACCTACCCGGACGTCTTCGCCGCCGGCTCGGTCGTCGCCGGCCTGCCGTACCGCTGCTCGCCGCCCGCCTCGACCAGCACCTGCCAGTACAGCGGGGTGAACAAGAGCCCGCAGGAGTGGGGCGACCTGGTCCGGGCCGCCCACCCCGGACACGCCGGCCCGCGCCCCCGGGTCGCCATCTGGCACGGCACCTCGGACTCCACCGTCGTACCGGCCAACGCCACCGAGCTGCGCGACCAGTGGACCAA
The DNA here is from genome assembly GCF_051386395.1 of Micromonospora sp. URMC 106. Lineage (NCBI taxonomy): Bacteria > Bacillati > Actinomycetota > Actinomycetes > Micromonosporales > Micromonosporaceae > Micromonospora > Micromonospora sp. URMC 106. Next base: position 27,329 of record NZ_JBPQTP010000015.1, on the reverse strand, counting down.
CGTCCGGGGCGTCTCGCAGACCCCGACCAGCACCGCGTCGCTGCCCGCCAACACCAGCCTCGAGGTGTACGGCAATAACGACGTGCGGGTCTACCGGGTCTCCGGCATGGGCCACGGCACCCCGGTCGACCCCGGCTCGGCCGCCGACCAGTGCGGCACGGCCGCGGCGTACATGCTGGACACCATCTGCTCCGCGTACCACGACGCGGTCTTCTTCGGCCTGAACGGCGGGACCACCCCGACCCCGACGGCGACCGCGAGCCCCACGGCCTCCCCGACGGCGAGCCCGACCACCGCGCCGACCTGCGTGACCGCCAGCAACTACGCGCACGTCGGCGCCGGGCGCGCCCACCAGTCCGGCGGCTACGCCTACGCCAACGGCTCGAACCAGCGGATGGGCCTCTACAACACCTTCTACACCAGCACCCTGAGGCAGACCGGCCCGAACTACTGGGTCGTCGGCTGCTGACCCCGCCCCCACGGCGAGGGCCCCTCCCGACGGGAGAGGCCCTCGCGTCATTGCGTCAGCGCGGCGCGCAGCGCCCCGGCCAGGTCGGGGTGGCGGAAGGTGAAGCCGGCCCCGGTGAGCACGCCGGGAAGCACCCGGGTGCTCGTCAACGCCTCGTGGGCGAAGCCGCCGAGCGCCACCTTCAACGCCAGCGCCGGGACCGGGACGATCGCCGGCCGGCGTAGCTGCCGGGCCAGCTCGCGGGTGAACTCGGCGTTGGTCACCGGGGCCGGCCCCACCCCGTTGACCGGCCCGACGACGTCGTCGCGGGCCAGCAGGAACAGCGCGGCGTCCAGCCAGTCGACGAGCGCGATCCACGGCAGCCACTGCCGGCCGCTGCCGAGCCGGCCGGCGATCCCCAGCCGGAACGGCAGCAGCTGCGGCTTGAGCAGCCCACCGTCGCGGTGCAGCGGCAGCCCCGTACGCAGCCGCACCACGCGGACGCCCGCGTCCTCGGCCGGCCGGGTCGCGGCCTCCCAGACCCGGCAGACGTCGGCCAGGAAACCGTCGCCGGCCGGGGCGTCCTCCTCGACCGTCCGGTCGCCGGTGTTGCCGTACCAGCCGACGGCCGAGGAGTTGAGCAGCACCCGCGGCCGGTCGCCGGCGGGCAGCCCGGCGATGGTGATCGCCAGCGTGGTGGTGGTGTCGACCCGGCTGGACCGGATCAGCTGCCGGTACCGGTCGTTCCACCGCCGGTCGCCGACGCCCGCGCCGGCCAGGTTGACCACCGCGTCCGCCTCCGCCACCGCCGCCGGGTCGAGCTGGGCGGCGGACGGGTTCCACTGCCGCTCCTCGGGGGTGCGCGGCGGCCGGCGGACCAGTCGGGTGACCTGGTGCCCGTCCGCCGCGAGTCGGTCGACCAGCCGGGTGCCGAGGAAGCCGGACGCGCCGGCCAGGAGGATCCGCATGCCCATATCTTCGGATACGGATCCCGGGCCGGATGCGTTCGGGCGGTTACCCGTTCGCCGCGGCCGGCGTCGGGCGCAGGTCGGCCAGGAGGCGTTCGACCTCCGCGAAGGCGTCCTCGGGGAGCGGGCCGAGGGCGAGGGTGGCGAAGTTCTCCTCGGCCTGGGCCACCGTCCGGCAGCCGGGAATCGGCAGCGTGCGGGGGCTGCGGGCCAGCAGCCAGCCGAGCGCGCCCTGGGCGAGGGTGCGGCCGTCGGCGGTGAGCGCGGCCCGGATCCCCTCGACGCGGGCCGCCCACTCCGGCGTCGGCCGGCCGTCGGTGAACCAGACCAGCCACTCCGGGGCCATTCCGCGCACGTCGTCCCGGCCGACCACGCGCGTCGAGCCGGTGAGCAGGCCCATCGCCAGCGGCCCCCGGTTGAGGGCGGCCAGGTCGGCCGCGTCGCAGAGTGCCAGCATCTCGGCGTTGTCCAGCAGCACCGACTGGTCGTGCTGGATCGCGGCGCAGTGCGGCCCGGCCGCCGCGAACGCCCGCGCCGACGCCGGGTTGTCGGTGCTCCACCCGTACGCCCGGATCTTGCCCCGGGTGACCAGGTCCTCCAGCGTGCCGACCAGGTCGAGCGCGGCGGGCGCCGGCAGGTCGTTGATGTGCAGTTGGTAGAGGTCGACGTGATCGGTGCCGAGCCGGCGCAGCGACTCGTCCAGGCTCGCCACCGCGTAGCCGGGGCTGGGATCGGTGCCGGTCCACCGCCGGGTCGACTCGTCGGAGCGGTTGCCGAACTTGGTGGCGATCACCGCCCGGTCGCGGCGGCCGGCGAGGGCCCTGCCGAGGACCCGCTCGCTGTGCCCGGCGCCGTAGTTGCTGGCCGTGTCGAAGAGGGTCACGCCGAGGTCGAGCGCGGCGTGGATGGTGCGGACCGACTCGTCGTCGTCGACCTCGCCCCAGCCGAACGGCTGGCCGTCCTCGCCCCAGAGTGGGCCGCCGATCGCCCAGCAGCCCATGCCGAGCGCGCTGACCTCGATACCGCTGCGACCCAGTGTCCGTGTCATCGTCATGCCCACAGCGTTCAACCTGGAGTGCGCTCCAGGTCAAGTACGCTGCCCGGATGACCGGGTACGCGCCCTCCGAGGCCGCGCGGCGCAGCGGCTTCAGCCTCGACACCCTGCGCTACTACGAGAAGATCGGCCTGCTCAACGGGGTCGGTCGCACGTCGGGTGGGCGGCGGGTCTTCACCGACGACGACCTCAGCTGGCTGGTGCTGTTCCGCTGCCTGCGCGACACCGGCATGCCGATCGCCGAGATGTGCCGCTACGCCGAGCTGGCCCGCGAGGGCGAGCACACCACCGGCGAGCGGAAGGCGCTGCTGGAGCAGCACGCGGAGCGGGTCGAGGAGCAGATGCGCCTGCTCCAACGCCAGTACGACCACCTTCGCGAGAAGATCCGCTTCTACGAGCGGATCCCCGAGGCGCGCTGACCCGGCCGACCGGCGAGCCACCCCGCCGCCAGCGGGGCCGAGCCGCCTCGCGCGGTCAGGTCCTGGTCAGCGTCCGGCGGAGGAACCGCCTGGTCGGGGGCGGTGGTGGCGAGGATGTCGGCGAGCGCGGACCGCGCGTCCCGGAGCGCGGAGATCTTGCCGTCCAGGCTGTCGAGCTGTTCGCGCAGCGTCGGCGCCGCACAGTGCTCCAGCTCCGGGCCCGGGCCCTCGACGCAGGGCAGCACCTCCCGGATGACGCTGGTGGGCAGGCCTGCGGCGAGCAGCGCCCTGATGTGGCGGACGGTCGTCACGGCGTCCTCGGCATACCGTCGGTGACCGCCTGCGGCGCGGTGCGAGGCGAGCAGCCCCTGCTCCTCGTAGTAGCGCAGCAGCCGCGGGTTGACGCCGGTCTCGCGCGCCAGATCCCCGATCCTCATCGTCGTGTGATCCCCCTCATGGACGCTTGAAACTCACACCGATGGCAGATTCTACGGTGCGGACATGACCTCTTTCGTAGTTCACCGCAACGGCCGGGAGGCGACCGCCGAGGAGCTGGCGCCGCTCGCCTTCGCCGGCTATGCCCACTTCACCGCCATGCAGGTGCGCGGCGGCCGGGTCCGAGGGCTCGACCTTCATCTGGAGCGGCTGCGGTACGCCTCCATCGAGTTGTTCGGTCGGGCGCTGCCCGACGAGCGGGTGCGCTCCTTCCTCCGGGCGGCGCTCGCGGACGGTCCGGCCGACCTCTCGCTGGTCGCCACGGTCTATTCGTCGGCGGGTGAGTTCACCGCCGACGAGGGCGACGCGGAGCCGGAGGTGCTGGTGCGCACCGGTCCGGCCGCGTCGGGACCGCAGGGCCCGTTGGCGCTCGCGACGGTCGAGTACGAGCGGGTCCTTCCGGCCGTGAAGCACGTCGGCGAGGTGGCCAAGACGTACTTCCTCCGCCGGGCCGTCGGGGAGGGCTTCGACGACGCTGCCTTCGTCGACCGTGAGGGGCGGCTCAGCGAGGCCTCCATCTGGAACCTGGCCTTCTGGGACGGCACCGCGGTGGTGTGGCCCGAGGCCGAGATGCTGGGTGGAACGACGATGGGCATCGTCCGTCGCCAGTTGGCCCGCCTCGGAGTATCCCAGCGCGTCCGGGAGGTCACGCTCGCCGACCTGCCGTCGATGGCCGGGGGCGTGGTCATGAACTCGTGGACGCCGGGTGTGGCGCTGCGCCGGGTCGGCTCCGTGCCCCTGCCGGAGGCGCCGGGCTTCGTGGAGTTGCTCCACCGCGCCTACCAGGCCGAGCCGCTCACCGCACCGTGAAGCCGGTCCGGCCGCACCCTGCCGGCCGGTCGGGGCACCGGCCGGCGTGGAGCGGGCGGGCCGGCGGGCAGACCCGGCACCGGGAAGGACCGCTCAGCCGGCGTCGGCCAGTCGGGCCAGCACCGGCGTGAGCGGGTCCAGCGCGTCGGCGCGGACGACGAACCGGGTGACGCCCCAGCGACGACGGTGCGCGGCGACCGCCGCGACGATCTCGTCCTCGGTGCCGGCCAGCACGAACGGCGTGGCCAGCAGCTCGGCGGCGGTCAGGCCGGTCTGCTCGGCGAACCGGGCGACGGCCGCCTCGGCGTCGTCGGTGACGGCGACCAGCTGCACGAGCGCCTCCAGCACCGGCGGCTCGGCGCGCCCGGCCGCCCCGGCCGCGACGCGGGCCAGCTGCGCCTCGATGTCCGCCTCGCGCCAGCGCACGTCGTGCATGTAGCCGTCGGGCAGGGTGCGCCCCAGGCCGGCCAGCCCGACCACGTCGGCGTGCGCGCCGGCCCAGCGCAGCATCGCGGAGTTCGCCGTGCCGAGCGTCAACGGGATGCGCCGCCGCACCGGGCGCGGCGTGTCCAACCGGGCGGCCCGCACGGCCAGGTCGGGGCTGTCGACCGTGACCTCCTCCCCGTCGAGCAGGGCGCGGACGGCCTCGGCGACGGCGAGGCAGCGGCGCACCCGACCGGCGACGTCCGGGCGTTCCCGCCCGACCGCCTGCCACTCGGCGGGGGTGTGGCCGGCGCCGAGGCCGAGCCGCGCCCGGCCGCCGGAGAGCAGGTCGAGGGTGGCCACGTCCGAGGCGAGCAGCATCGGCTCGCGGATGCCGGCGTTGGAGACGTACGAGCCCAGGCCGATCCTCGACGTCACCGCCGCCGCGGCGGCCAGGGCGACGAATGGCGACGTCGTCCTGCCCGGGTGGTCGGCGGTGAAGAGGGCGTCGAAACCGACCGCCTCGGCGCGCCGGGCCAGGTCCAGCCAGCTCGGGCCGTCGGACGGGGTCGCCTGGAGGGAGAAGATCGCCATGCGCCCACCCTGCCGGGCGCGGGGCCGCCCGGCCAGCCCGACGCCGGCAATTCTGCTACCGGCAGACCCACCCGGCCGGCGGTGGCGGGACGGAACCTCGAGGAGCCCTTCGGTGGTGCCGGCGGTCAGCGCGTTGAGCGCGTCGACCAGCTTCTTCTCGTGGACGAGGTGCGATGCCGAAGGCCCGCTGGTGCTCGTCCGGGGGGCGTCACGTCGACGGCTCGTCGGCGGTGGTTTCGCGCCAGCGGCCACGCCAGGCGGCCTCGCGCGCCTCGTGACTGGTCCGCTCCTCGAAGACCGCCTCGCGCAGGGCGCGCCGGGCGTCCGCCATGACCACCACCTCGACCGCCACCAGCCCGACGCAGATGGCGGTGAGCAGGGCGAGCGCGGCCAGCCCCGGCAGCCGCTGACCCACCGGGACCGCGGCGGCGAGCAGCAGCACGGCGCCGAGCCGGGTCCACGACAGGGTGTGCAGCGTGCGCAGCTGGAACAGCATGTTCGCGCACAGGTAGCAGATGACCCCGCCGAAGAGCAGCGGCACGCCCGGGCCGTCCACCGGCTGGGCGATCGGCACCGCCGGGTCGGCGACCTCGTGCACGATCAGCTCCGCGCCGAGGGCGAACAGGATGATCCCGGCGATCATCGGCAGGTAGACGTAGGCGTACGCGTCCCGGGCCATCGCCACCCGCGGGCGCCCCTCCGCCACGTGCAGGGCGATCCTGGCGGCCGGTCCGATCACGTCGTAGTGCGTCCACCAGAGGGCGGCCGTGAAGAAGATGCCGAGCACCGCCGCGGTGACCGCCGGCCAGGTCGGCGGCTGGCCGAGCAGGTTGCTGCCGACGCCGACCGAGATGACCGACTCGCCCAACGCGATGATCAGGATGAGGTCGTAGCGCTCGGTCCAGTGCTCGGCGGAGGCCACCGTCCAGCCCCAGGCGCCGGCGACCAGGCCCATGCCGTACTGGAGGACGATGACGCTGACCCAGAGCCCGTCACGCACGATCGCGGCCCGGCCCGGGTCGTCGATCTGCGGCGGGATCAGCGCGGCGGCCGTGAGCAGCAGGGTGCTGCACGCCAGCTCCGGGGAGTACTTCAGCAGCAGCCGGCGCTCGCCGGGTTTCTCCCGGGCGACGTGCCAGTACAGCAGCAGGTGCACGGCGCGGATCGTCACGTAGCTCAGCGCGACCACCATCGGCCCGGCCGCCACGTCCGCCAGGTCGCCGAACGCCTGGGGGAGGGACAGCGCGAAGCAGAACAGCGCGGCCATGCCGACGACCATCAGCGCCGGGACGAATCCCTCGCCGAGCCGGACGCGGGTGGCCACCACGCAGTGCACCACCCACACCCACCAGAGCACGGCGAGCACGAGCATGGCGTGCAGCAGTTGCCGACCGGTGACGTTGGCGGCGGTGGCCCTGGTGATGATGAAGAACGAGAAGACGAAGACCAGGTCGAAGAAGACCTCGAACCGGTCCACCCGGGCGCCGGGGGCGATCGGGACGGCGGGGCCCAACCGTTCGCCCCACCGGAAGCCGCCCACCCACCCACTCTGGCAGCGTCCGGGCCACACCGGGCCGGAATCGGGCCACGGCGGCCCGTCGGCGGGGTGGCCGGCGCCGGCCGTGTTCGGCCGGGGCGGGCAGGGACCGCAGGCACCCGGCCGGGGCACGGGTCAGCTCGACGACGAGGGCGCCCCCGTCACCGACCGGGGCGCCCTCTCGCGTCGTGCGGGAACTACAGGCCCAGCTCGGCCTCGAAGTTGCCGGCCTCCAGCCGCTCCTTGACCGCGACCAGGAAGCGGGCGGCGTCCGCGCCGTCGATCAGCCGGTGGTCGTACGACAGGGCCAGGTAGACCATCGACCGGACGGCGACGACCTCACCCAGCTCGGGGTCGTTGACCACGACCGGGCGCTTGACCACGGCACCCGTGCCGAGCATCGCCGACTGCGGCGACGGCACGATCGGGGTGTCGAAGAGCGCGCCCCGGCTGCCGGTGTTGGTCAGCGTGAAGGTCGCGCCCGCGATCTCGTCCGGGCTGATCTTGTTGGTGCGGGTGCGCTCGGCCAGGTCGGCGATCCGCTTGGCGATGCCACCCAGGTTCAGGTCGCCCGCGCCGTGGATGACCGGGACCATCAGGCCGCGCTCGGTGTCCACCGCGATGCCGAGGTGCTCGGCGTCGGGGTAGGTGATCGTGCCCGCCTCCAGGTCCATGCTGGCGTTGACGATCGGGTAGGTCTGCAACGCCTCGACGGCCGCGAGGGCGAAGAACGGCAGGAACGACAGCTTCACGCCGTGCCGCTGCTGGAACGCGTCCTTGGCGCGGGCCCGCAGCTTGGTGATCTTGGTGACGTCCACCTCGACCACGGTGGTCAGCTGCGCCATCTCGTGCAGCGACTGCTGCATCCGCTTGGCGATGGTGGCGCGGATGCGGGGCAGCTTCTCGGTGGTGCCGCGCTTCGCGCTCGGCTGCGGCTTGGCGGCCGGCTTCGCCGCCGGGGCCGCGGCGGCGGCGGGCTGCTGCGCGGGAGCCGGCGCGGCCTTGGCCGCCTTGGCCTTCTCCGCCGCCTCCAGCACGTCCTGCTTGCGGATCCGGCCACCGACGCCGGTGCCCTTGACCGAGGCGAGGTCGACACCGTGCTCGCTGGCGAGCTTGCGCACCAGCGGGGTTACGTAGCCGGCCGCCTCCTCGCCGCCGCCCTGGGCGGGCGCCGACGGGCGCTGCGGCGTGGGGGCCGACGGCACGGCCTTCTGCTCGGCCTGCGCCGGCTGCGCCGACACCTCGGCCTCGGCCGACGGCTCGTTGTACGACATGCCCGGGGTCGGCTCCTCGACCTTCGGTTCCGGCTTGGCCTCGGCCTTCGGCTCGGGCTTCGGTTCCGGCTTGGCCTCGGCCTTGGGCTCCGGCTTCGGCTTGGCCTCGGCGGGGGCGGCGCCGGCGGCACCGATCACGGCCAGGTCCGCGCCGACGGCGGCGGTCTCGTCCTCGGCGACCTTGATCTCCAGGACGGTGCCGGCGACCGGCGACGGGATCTCGGTGTCGACCTTGTCGGTCGAGACCTCCAGCAGCGGCTCGTCGACCTCGACGGTCTCGCCGACCTGCTTGAGCCAGCGGGTGACCGTGCCCTCGGTGACGCTCTCGCCGAGGGCCGGCATCTTGACCGGGGTGCCCTCGCCCGACGGTGCCGGGGCGGCCTGCGCCTGCGGCTCCTCGACGGCCGGCTGCTCCGCCTCGGCCTGCGGCTCCGCGGCGGCCTCGGCGGCCTCCTCGGCCGGCTCCTCCTGCTGCGGGGCGGCCTCGCCGCCACCGGTCGACTCGCCCTCACCGGCGATCACGGCCAGCTCGCTGCCGACCTCGGCGGTCTCGTCCTCGCCGACCACGATCCGGCTCAGCACGCCCGCCGCCGGGGACGGGATCTCGGTGTCGACCTTGTCGGTCGACACCTCGAGCAGGGGCTCGTCGACCTCGACGGTGTCGCCCTCCTGCTTGAGCCAGCGCGTGACGGTGCCCTCGGTGACGCTCTCGCCGAGCCGGGGCATGGTGACCGATACCGGCATCTTCTAAGACTCCTTCATTCCCCTGGTGGGATCATCGCCCGTCGCCGGACGCCGCGGTTGTCGTGGTCAGGCGTGTGCGTGCAGCGGCTTGCCGGCGAGGGCCAGGTGCGCCTCGCCCAGGGCCTCGTTCTGCGTCGGGTGGGCGTGCACGAGCTGCGCCACCTCGGCCGGGTACGCCTCCCAGTTGTAGATGAGCTGCGCCTCGCCGACCATCTCGCCGACCCGGGCGCCGACCATGTGCACGCCGACGACGGGGCCGTCCTCCACCCGGACGAGCTTGACGAAGCCGGCCGTCTTGAGGATCTGGCTCTTGCCGTTGCCGCCCAGGTTGTAGTTGTAGGTCTTCACCTTGTCGGCGCCGTACTGCTCCTTGGCCTTCGCCTCGGTCAGGCCGACCGACGCCAGCTCCGGGTCGGAGTAGGTGACCCGGGGGATGCCGGCCTCGTCGATCACGGCCGGGTTTTGGCCGGCGATCTCCTCGGCGACGAAGATGCCCTGCTGGAAGCCGCGGTGGGCGAGCTGGAGGCCGGGCACGATGTCGCCGACCGCGTAGACGTTGGGCACGCTGGTGCGCAGCCGCTCGTCGGTCAGCACGTAACCGCGGTCCATCTTGACGCCCTGCTCCTCGTAGCCGAGGCCGGCGGTGTTGGGGCCGCGGCCGACGGCGACCAGCAGCAGCTCCGCCTCGACGGTCTCGCCGCCGGCGATGGTCACCTTGACGCCGCTGTCGGTCTTCTCGACCTTCTCGAACGGCTTGCCGACCTTGAAGTTGATCTTCCGCTTGCGGAAGGCCCGCTCCAGCGCCTTCGACGACTCCTCGTCCTCGGCGGCGACCAGCCGGGGGAGCGCCTCGATGATCGTGACGTCGACCCCGAAGGACTTCCACACGCTGGCGAACTCGACGCCGATCACGCCGCCGCCGAGCACGATGGCCGAGGACGGGACCCGGTCGAGGGTGAGCGCGTGGTCGCTCGTGATGACCCGCTCGCCGTCGATCTCCAGGCCGGGCAGGCTCTTGGCGTACGAGCCGGAGGCCAGCACGACGTTGCGGCCGGTGTAGCGCTTGCCGTCGACCTCGACGACGTTCCTGCCGACCAGCTTGCCGTGGCCCTCGACGATGGTGATCGCCTTGTTGCCCTTGAGCATGCCCTGCAGGCCCTTGTAGAGCCGGGCGATCACGCCGTCCTTGTACGAGTTGACCGCCGCCATGTCGATGCCGACCAGCTCGGCCTTCACGCCGAACTGCTCCGACTCGCGGGTCTGGTCGGCGATCTCGGCGGCGTGCAGCAGCGCCTTGGTCGGGATGCAGCCGTTGTGCAGGCAGGTCCCGCCGAGCTTGCCCTTCTCGACCAGCGCGACCGTCAGGCCCAGCTGGACGGCGCGCAGGGCGGTCGCGTAACCGCCGCTGCCACCTCCGAGGATGACGATGTCGAAGGTTGCGTCGTTCGGCTCGCTCACGCTCAACTCCCAGGTCGCGTCGCTGCATCGGGGGTCACGGCGGGGTCACGGGACACACCCCACCTCGGTCATCTTGTCACCACCGGGCACAGGGCGCGTAGTGAGGTGCCCAACGACACGTCCGTGACACGTACGCTTGGCACTGCCTTCGATGACGAAGCTTGGGGGAGAGGGTCGGTGGGACTGTTCCGACGACGCAAGAAGACGCGCGCGGTGAGCCTCGACCGCGCCGCCGACCGCGCCGATCTGGATCACCTGGAGAACTTCGTCCGGAGCCGGCGCGGCGTCGAGGCCTACATCGAGCCCCGCACGACCGTGACCGAGACCACCGTCATGCTGATCGCCGACGACGGGGAGTGGACCCGCCGCCGCATCGACGGCCCGGACGGCGCCCGCCGCTTCGCGTACCGGATGGGCATTCCCGTCTACGACGTCCGCCTGATGGGCTACCCGCAGCGGATGCGGGACTACAACGAACGCCGCAAGCGCCGCCCCGAGCTCTTCTGACCGCCCGCCCGGCGCCGCCGCACCCCGGGCGCCGCACCGCGGGCCGCGCGGATCTTGGGCGCGGGGGCGCGGGTGGACGCGGCGAGGCCCCCTGCCGCGGCGGCGGCAGGGGGCCTCGTCCGTGGTCGGGTCAGCCGTTGGCGGCGACGTCCTCGACGAGCTGGACCAGCGTGCGGACCGGGACGCCGGTGCCGCCCTTGGTCCAGTAGCCGGTCGGCTCGCCCGAGTGGTAGCCCGGGCCGGCGATGTCGATGTGCGCCCACGCCACGTCGTCGGTGACGAACTCCCGCAGGAACACCCCGCCCTGGAGCATGTGACCGGCCCGGTCCATGCCGGCGTTGACCTGCGAGATGTCGGCCACCTCGGAGTCCATGCCCTTGCGCACGTCGTCCGGCAGCGGCATCGGCCAGGCCGGCTCGCCGACGGCGTCGCCGGCGGCCCGGACCCGCTCGCACAGCTCGGGGGTGCCCATCACGCCGGCGACCCGCTTGCCCAGCGCGACGACCTGCCCGCCGGTGAGGGTGGAGGTCTCGAAGAGGTAGTCGCAGCCGTCCTCGCAGGCCCGCGCCATGGCGTCGGCCAGGATCATCCGGCCCTCGGCGTCGGTGTTGAGCACCTCGACCTTCTTGCCGTCGTACATGCTGATCACGTCACCCGGCCGGTACGACCGCCCGGACGGCATGTTCTCCGCCATCGGCAGGTACGCGGTCACCGCCACCGACGGCTTGAGCGCCGCGATCGCCAGCATCGCCGCGCCCACGGCGGCGGCGCCCGCCATGTCGGACTTCATCTCCCACATGCCCTGCGCCGGCTTGATCGAGATGCCGCCGGTGTCGAAGGTGATGCCCTTGCCGACCAGCGCGACCCGCTTGCCGTTGCCGCCGCCGGCCGGGGTGTAGCTCAGCTTCACCAGGCGCGGCGGGGCCTCCGAGCCCTGCCCGACGGCGATGATGCCGCCGTAGCCGCCGGCCGCCAGCGCCGCCTCGTCGAGCACCTCGACCTCCAGGCCGGCCTCCCGGGCGGCGTCCGCCACCGACTCGGCGAAGGACGGCGGGCGCAGCTCGTTCGGGGCGGTGTTCACCCAGTCCCGGCTGCGCCGGACCGCGCCGCCGACCGCCTCGGCCCGGGCGATCTCGGCCCGGGCGCCGGCGTCACCGGCGTCCGGGACGGCGACCAGCACCTCGGCCACCGGCTCCCGCCGGGCCGGCTGCGGCCGGGTCTTGTAGCCGGCGAACCGGTACCCGCCGAGCAGGGCGCCCTCCGCCACGGCGCGCAGCGCGGCCGGCGCGTCGGCGTCGTCCGGCAGCGGCAGGGCCAGCGCCACCCGGGGCGCGCCGGCGAGCGCGCGGACGGCCGCGCCGGCGGCCCGGCGCAGGGTCTCCGGGGCCGGGGCGGCGCCGGTCGGCTCCGGACCCAGCCCGACCGCGGCGACCACCGGGGCGGTCACCGTGCCCAGCGTGGCCAGCTTGATCACCTCGCCGGGGCCGCCGGTCGCGCCCAGCAGGGCCAGCGTCTCGGTCAGCTTGCCGTCGAAGGCGGCGGCGATGCTCTCCGCGCCGCTGGCCAGGAGCAGGGTCCCGGCGAGGCCGTTGGTGGCGTCCTGCTCTCCGGTCTGGCTGTGCACGCCGATCACGATCGCGTCGACGGCGAGCTCGGCGGGGTCGGTGTCGACCAGGCTCAGGGTGGTGCTGGGCGATGTCACTGAAGCTACTCCGGGCGGGCCGGGCCGGCCGCGTCGTCGCGTACCGGCGATGAAGGTCTCCGGCGGAACGTACCCGTCGGAGGTCGGGGCTGTCCCGCCGACAGCTCCGGCGGGTCCCGCCGATGCTAACCAGCCCTCCAGGCCCCGGTAAGTTCCCACCCATGACCGACGCGACTCCCGACGCCGCCGCGACCCGGCTGCGCCGTTCCCCCCTGCACGAGCGGCACACCGCTGCGGGCGCCAAGTTCGCCCCGTTCGGCGGCTGGGAGATGCCGCTGGAGTACGCCGGCGGCGGCGTGCTCAAGGAACACACCGCGGTGCGGAGCGGCGTCGGCGTCTTCGACGTCTCCCACCTCGGCAAGGCGCGGGTGACCGGGCCGGGCGCGGCGGAGTTCGTCAACGCCTGCCTCAGCAACGACCTGCGCCGCATCGGGCCGGGCCGGGCGCAGTACACCCTCTGCTGCGACGAGGCCACCGGCGGCGTGGTGGACGACATCATCGCCTACCTGCACGCCGACGACCACGTCTTCCTCATCCCGAACGCGGCGAACACCGCCGAGGTGGTGCGCCGGCTCCGCACCGCCGCGCCGGCGTCCGTCACGGTCACCGACGAGCACGAGGCGTACGCCGTCCTCGCCGTGCAGGGGCCGCGTTCGGCCGAGCTGCTCGGCGCGCTGGGCCTGCCGACCGAGCACGGCTACATGAGCTTCTCCACCGCGATCCTCGACACGGCCGCCGGCCCGGTCGAGCTGACCGTCTGCCGCACCGGCTACACCGGGGAGCTGGGCTTCGAACTGGTGACGCCGGCGGAGCACGCGGTCGCGGTCTGGGACGCGCTGTTCGCCGCCGGCGAGCCCTTCGAGCTGCGTGCCTGCGGGCTGGCCGCCCGGGACACGCTGCGCACCGAGATGGGCTACCCGCTGCACGGGCAGGACCTGTCGCTGGAGATCACCCCCGTGCAGGCCCGCTCCGGCTGGGCGGTCGGCTGGGACAAGGCGGCCTTCTGGGGCCGCGACGCGCTGCTCGCCGAGAAGGCCGCCGGCCCGAGGCGTACGCTGCGCGGCCTGGAGGCCGTCGACCGGGCGATCCCCCGCCCCGGCATGACCGTGCACGTCGGCGACACGCCGGTCGGCGCCGTCACCAGCGGCACGTTCTCCCCGACGCGGAAGCAGGGCATCGCCCTCGCCCTCCTCGACACCGCCGCCGGCCTCGCCGACGGCGACCTGGTCGAGGTCGACATCCGCGGCCGCCGCGCCCAGATGCGCGTCACCCGCCCGCCGTTCGTGACCCCCTCGGTGAAGTGACGCCGGGGCGGGCGCGGGGCCGGTTCAGACGGGCGGCGGGGGGCGTTCGCCGGCGTCCAGGACGGCCTGCGTCCAGCCGCCCTCGATGACGCCGGTGCCGTCGAGCACCGCCCAGTCGACCACGTCCGCGGCCTCCACCACGACCGGGGAGCCGATGCGCACGGCGGGGTCGGTGTCGGCGTCGCTGGCGCTCGCGCCGACGATCCGCTCCGGCGCGTCCCACGACGTCACCCCCGCCCAGACGAACTCGGGGCCGTCGTCGCCGGGCAGTCCGTACTTGACGACGAGCTGCGTCTCGGGCGGGAGCTGACCGGCGAGGAAGCGGGCCCGGATGTCGCCCAGCCCGGCGCGCGCGGTGGCGATCGCCTTGCTCATCGCGTCGCCCGGGCGGGCGTAGCGCACGTCCGGCTGGATCCCGGCGAAGAGGGTGGCGCAGGCCGCGGCGTAGTAGCGGCCGTCCGGCCCCGGGTGCCCCGCCGGCGGGCGCAGGCTGAGGAACGAGTCGGCGTCCGGGTCGGTGGCCGGGTCCAGTTCCAGGCGCAGCAGCACCGGCGCGGTCGCCCCGTGCTGTTCCGGATTGCCGTACGCCACCGCGATGTCGTGCCCGGTCACCGTGGCCAGCACCGGTAGCTGCACGAACGCGGGCACCTCCTCACCGGCGAGCCCGTCGGTCCAGTCCCGCAGCAGCCGTCGGGCCGCACCGGTCATCACCGCCCCCCAGGCCCGGGTCAGGTGGTCCGGCACGCCCTGGGTCTGCAACTCCAGCAGCCCGAAGCGGCGCAGCCCCTTCGTGGTGAACCAGAGCCCCTCGGCGTCGGAGGAGTAGGGCACCAGCACCCAGTCGACCAGCCGGATGCGCCCCTGCTCGTCCGGCAGCGAACGCAGCGCCGTCGCCGGGTCGAGGAACTGCAAACCGAAGACGTCCACCACGTCGCCGTCGACGGACTCGGCGACGGCCGCGGCCACCGCCCGCGCCGCCCACTCGTGCGCCGGCGGCCAGCCGGGCCGGTACTCCGCCTGCACCACCACCAGGTGGCTCGCGGCGGCCAGCCGGGCGAGCTGCGCCTCGGTGGCGCCGAACGCGGTGAGCAGGTCCGGCGGCAGCGCGGGGAACTCGCCGATCGGCCGGGTGTCCACGGTCATCAGGGGGCTGTCCAGCATCTGCCGGGCCAGCCCGTGCACCGGCTCGGCGAGCCGGCCGCTGAGCCGCTGCACGGCCGTCTTCGCGCTCACCTTCGGCAGCCCCGTCATGGGCACCAGGTAGGTCGCGCTCAGCGACTCCGGGACCGGTACGGGCAGGAAGTCGTCCGTGATGAGCATGTCGTCCCCCGGTTGGCCGCGCCGGTGCTGTCGTGGGAGAACGCTACCCGGCGCGGCGTGCCCCGTTCAGCCGGACAGCACCAGTCCCAGGTAGACCAGCGTGGTGACCACTTCCACGGTCGCGCCGAGCACGTCGCCGGTGACGCCGCCGAGCCGGCGTACCACGTGCCGCAGCAGCCCCACCGCGACGGCGAGGGCGGCGGCGACGGCGAGCGGCCCCTGCCACGGGCGGCCCGGCACGGCGGCGACCGCCGCCAGCGCCACGGCGACCGTCCCGGCGACCAGCGCGACCGGGCCGACGGTGCCGGCGACCAGCGCGCCGAGCCCTTCCGGGCGGGCCGCCGGCACCCCGCGCCGGCAGGCCACCGCCACCCCGAGCCGGCCACGACCGCCCGGCCAGCTCCGCGAGGGCCGCCGTCTGCACCAGCAGTACGACCACCAGCGCGGCCACCCCGAAGGGGCCCACGTCCGGCTTCTTCATGATCTCCAGCGCGGCCGCCCCCCGCCGGTACGACCCCAGCGCGTCCACGGTGTCGGCCAGCCCGTCGAGGTGCAGCCCGCGGGTGAGCAACGCCCCGGCGCCGACGGTCACGGCCGCCGCGACGAGCGGGGGCGCGAGCGCGCCGGGAAGCAGCAGGATCGCGGCGAGGACGACGCCGAGCAGCGCGCCGACCGCCGGGGCGAGCGCCATCGCCGTCCCCGCCACCGCCCGGTCGATGCGCCCGGCGCGCACCGGCAGGGTGGTGAAGGTGGTCAGCGCCAGGCGCGCCCCGTCGGAGAACCGCGACTCAGCCGGCACGCCGGCCGGACGGGTCCACGGGCTCCGCCTCCGGTTCGGTGCTGGTCGGCCCGGGGCCGGCCGGCTCCGGCTCGCGGAAGTCGGGCTCGTCGGTGTCGTCGCCCGGCTCCGGCTCGTCGCCCTCCTCGTCGTCGCCGGGCGCCGGACGGGTCGGCAGCGCGGCGGCCAGCGCCAGCACCGACCGCAGCAGCGGCAGCGCGGCCAGCGCGTTCGCGCCCTCGCCCAGGTCGAGCCGCACGTCGAGCAGCGGGGTCAGGCCGAGCACGTCGGCGGCGAGCCGGACGGCGGGATCACCGCGGTGGTCGGCCAGCAGGCACCAGTGCCGGGCCTGCCCGGCCAGGTCGCGGCTGACCATGGCGGCGGCCACGCCGACCGGCCCGTCCAGCATGACCGGCAGCCGGCGGGCGGTCGCGCCCAGCAGGACACCGGTGGCCACGGCGACGTCCCCGCCGCCCAGCTCGGCCAGCACGTCCTTGGCGCCGCGCGGCGAGCGCCGGGTCCGGTGCAGCGCGTCCCGCACGGCGGCGCACCGCCGCATCCAGGCCGCGTCGTCGATCTCGCCCGAGCCGGTGACCACGCGCCCCAGCACCGCGGGGGTCTCGGCGCCGGCCGTCGCCGCCAGCACCGCCGCCGCGGCGGCCTCGGTGCCGGCGCCGCACGCCCCCAGCACCAGCAGGTGTACGCCCGCGTCGGCGGCCTCCTCGGCGAGCCGCCAGCCGTGCCGCAGGGCCTCCTCGACCTGCTCGCCGGTCAGGGTCGGCTCGTCCTCCATCGGCGCGGACGCGGGGGTCTCCACGACCTGCACGTCGGCGCCGTTCTCGGCGGCCAGCCGGGCCAGCACCCCCTTGCCGGCGCGGGCCTGCCGGGCCCGGCGTGCCGACTCCCCGTCGACGGTGCCGGCGGCGGCGCCACCGAGGTGGTCGCCGTGCAGCAGCAGCACGCGTACGGAGCCCCACGGGGCCGGCGTGGCGGTGCCCTGGGTGGCGGCGGCGAAGCCGACCACCCGTTCCAGCGCCCCCAGCCCCGCCCCGGGCACGTCCAGCGTGGCGAGCCGCTCGATCGCCTGCGGGCCGGCGTACTCGTCGGGCATGGGCAGTTCCATCCCGGGCTGGATGACGAGGCCGGTGGCGACCATCGGCAGCGCCATGGTCGGCGCGGCCCACGCGGTGCCGGCGGGCTCGGCCGGCACGCCGGCGGGTACGCCGGGGGCGGACTCCGGCGCGACCGCCGGCCCACCGGTCGTGGCGGCGGCCGCCGCACCCGTCGGGCCGGTGGCCGGTCGAGCCGTCGAGGTGACCGGTGCCGGGCCGGCCTGGGCCGGCACGACGCCCGGCTGCGCCGCGCCCGGCTTCAGCCAGGCCGCCTGGCCGGCGACCACCAGCACCACCGCGTCGCAGGCGTCGGCGACCGCCCGGTTGGCCGCGCCGAGCGCGTCGGTGAACGCCCTGCCCAGCGGGGTGGTCGGCACCAGGGAGAGCCCGACCTCGGGGCTGACCAGCACCAGCCGGGCCGTGCAGGCGCGCACCGCCGCCGCCAGCTCGGCGATGGTGGCGGTGTCGTCGGCCGGCTGGTGGGCGGGGTCCAGCAGCACCGTCACCCAGCCGCCGAGGTCGTCGACGAGCAGCGTCTCGTTCGGGCCGGCGGAGGCGATCACGTCCGCCAGGCGGCGCGGGTCGGCCGCGGTCTCCTCGGTGGTCCAGGTCTCCGGTCGACGGGCGCGGTGCGCCGCCAGCCGGGCCGCCCATTCCGCGTCGTCGGCGGGCGCGTCGGCGGCGGTGGCCACGTAGCGGACCGTCGGCGCGTCGGCGACCAGGGACTCGGCGAACTCCGACTTCCCGGACCGGATGCCGCCGAGCACCAGGACCGTGTTCCACCCGTCAACGGACATGCCCGTACTTTAGAGCCAGCGCCCGCGGCGCGGCCCCCGGAGGTACGGAGAGCGGGCGGTCGTCGGCGGTCCAGCGGCCGGTCATCGGGCGGGCGGGCCCTCAGCGGGTGAGCGGGTCCGAGCGGCCGGTCAGCAGCCGCAGGCCGGCCCAGACCGACCAGGCGGCGAAGGACGGCACCAGGGCGAGCAGCGACAGCGCGCTGATCAGGAGGCTGAGCCACCGCAGATCTGGCCCGAGCATGCCGAGGTGCAGGCCGACGGGCACGCCGACCAGACCGGTGCCCGCCGCCGCGGCGAGGGCGCCGAGCGCGGCGGGGCCCCGCCCCCGGACGAGTGCCTCCACGCCGGTGTGCAGCAGCCAGAGCCCCGGGGCGAGGCCCGCGACGAGGGCGACCGCGACGACCAACGGGCCGTCGGCTCCCGTGGCGCCGACGCCGGTGGCCAGCACGCCGGCGGCCACCGGGCCGGTGCCGGCGAAGAGGGTGACCAGGGCCGCGAGCAGGTGCCGCCGGGCTCCGCCGCCGCGTCGCCGGGCCCGGTGGAAGGACCTCGCCGCGACGGCCGGCAGCATGCCGAACGGGGCGAGCAGGAACAGGAACTCGGCGGCGTCCTCGCCGATCAGCGGGGTCAGGCAGAGCGCGGAAACCATGGTCACCATGACCCCGATCAGCCCGGCCCCGGCGAACGCGGAGACCGGCCGGCTCAGCGGCGCGTGCGCCGGCCGGGCGCCGAGGCGCTGCTGCCAGGCCAGGAGCGGCAGCTTGACCAGCGTGTCGACGGCGTAGCGGAAGCGCAGCGGCGTCGGCACGTCGAGCAGCACGGCGAGCGCCTCCTCGCGCCAGCGGGCCCGGCCGGCGCGTGGCAGCAGGACCGAGGCGACGGCCAGCACGCCGGCCAGGAACCGGGTCGTCAGCTCGCGCACGGCACGCTCCCGACGGCTCCCGACGGACCGGCCGGACGGCGTCGGCCGCGGGCCCGTTGCCGCGCGTCGACCTCGGCCAGCGCCGTGCGTGCCTCGGCGGTCCCGTCGTCGGTCAGCCGGTAGTAGCGGCGGCGGGGGCGGCCCTCGGCGTGCCGGTCGATCTGCTCCCACCGGCTGGCGACCCATGCGGCCGCTTCGAGCCGGGCCATGATCGGGTAGATCGTCCCGGGCGGCAGTCCGGTCGCCTCGACGATGTCCAACCCGTAGCGCTCCCGGCCGGGATCGGAGAGCAGGGCGCGCAGCACGAGCTGCACCTGCAGGGTCAGCCTCATGCTCGTACTCTATATAGGGTCGACCGGTCCCGCCAGCCCCCCGTCCGCCCGGTGGCGCGGCGGACGGGGGCCGGGCCGTGCTCAGCCGCAGTGCTCGAAGCCGCTGCCGTAGCTGGCCCCGCCGGTCGACCCGCCCCACTTCACGCAGACCCCGGCGGCCTTGGCCCGCACCGGCCCGGCGTAGTACGAGAACGTCCCGCTGTCGGTGCTGCGCGCCCGCCCCTGCACCTCCAGCCACGCCGAGGCGGACGTGGCCGTGCCCACCGCCGACTCCTTCATCGTCACCACGCAGTTGGTGCCGGTGCCGGCGTGGTAGAGCAGGTAGACCCGGCCCTTGCGGACGCCGGAGGCGGTCAGCGAGGCCGAGTCGACCACCTTGTACCCGCTGCCGCACGCCTCGACCGGGGTGTACGGGTTCGGCTTCGAGGGCTGACCGGTCGTCGGGGTGGCGGCCGGCCGACCCGACGAGGTGACCGTCGGCTCGCCGCCGGTCGTCGGGGCGGGGGAGCCGCCGGCCGACGAGGACGCCGTGGGCGGCGGGGTCGCCGACCGGACGGCGCCCGGCGACGGCTCGACCCGCAGCCGCCCCGTGCCGTCGTCGGCCTGCGCCCCGGGCGTCTCCGCCGCCGCGGATCCGCCGGTCAGCGCCGCCGGCACGTCTCCGCCGGCCGGGTCCCCGCCGGAGAAGAGGGCCGTCGCCCCCACCACCCCGGCCAGCACCACGAACACGGTGGCCGCCGCGCCGACCAGCGCGGCCCGGCGCCGCCGCGGTGGCGGCGGCGGCCCGACCCGGTCCTCCCAGGTCGACGGGACCCCGCCCCACGTGTCGCCCCCGGTCGGCGGGTGGCCCGGGTGACCCGACGGCGCGCCCTGCGGCGGTGGGACGGTCGCGGGCCCGAACGGGCCGGGCGACAGCGGGACGGCGGCCTGGACCGGCGTGCCGATGCCGGGGAAGGGCGGACCGGCGGGCGGGAACTGCGGACCGGCGGGCGGGAACTGCGGGTGCCCGGCCGGTGTTGCGGGACGCGTACCGCCGAGGGTGCCGAACACCGGCGCGGGCCCGGCCGGTGACGGCCCGGCGAAGGCGGGCGGTGGCGCGGCCGGCACCTGCCCGGCGGGCGCGTCGCCACCGGCGCCGGGGAGGGGCGTGCCGCCCGGGTCGGTTCCCGCACCCACGAGGGACGCGAGCGTGGCCGGGGCCGGGCCGGCGACGGCCCACGGCGGGCGGGCGGAGGTCGGGACCACGGCCAGGGTGGCGTCGCGCGCCTCGGCCGCGGCGTCGGCGAGCGCCGCCGCGTCCGGATACCGGTCGGCGGGGCGCTTCGCCATCGCCCGCTCCACCAGCGCGGCCACCGGCGGCGGGGTGTCGGGCGGCAGCGGCGGCGGCTCCTCCTGGACGTGGCGCAGCGCCACCTGGAGCGGGTTGTCGCCGTCGAACGGCGGCTGCCCCGCCAGGCAGAAGTACGCCACCGCGCCGAGCGCGTAGATGTCCGTCGCCGCGGAGACCGGCTGGTTCGCGGCCTGCTCGGGGGACATGTACGAGGCGGTGCCGAGCATCATGTTGGCGGCGGTGATGCCCGCCGTGGTGCCCGAGCGGGCGATGCCGAAGTCGACCAGCACCACCCGGCCGTCGGACTTCACCAGCAGGTTGCCGGGCTTCACGTCCCGGTGCACGATGCCGGCGAGGTGGGCGGTGTGCAACGCCGAGGCGGCCTGCGCCACGACGGACATGGTCGACGCCGGGTCGAGCCGCCCCGTGCGCCGCAGCCAGGAGCTCAGCGGCTGGCCGTCGACGTACTCCATCACGAGGTAGTCGACCTGGCTGCCGTCGCCGAGGGTGGACCGGCCGACGTCGTGCACCGCGACCACGCCCGGGTGACGCAGCGCCGCGAGCATCCGTGCCTCGGCCCGGAACCGGGCGGTGAACTCGGGATCCGCGGTCAGTGCCGGCAGCAGCACCTTCACCGCCACCTCGCGCTCGAGCATGAGGTCGGTGCACCGCCAGACCGCGCCCATGCCGCCGGTCGCCACCCGTTCGCCCAGCCGGTACCGCTGGCTGAGCACCACTCCTTGAGTCAGCACCGGGCCACGGTACCGGCCCGCCACCTCGCAACGATCAACGCGTCGGCCCGGTCCGCAAGGCGAGCGTCGCGCCCGCACCGGCGCGGCCGACTACGCTGGCGGGGGTTCGTCCCACGGGACATCAGCGGCGAGGGGAGACGCGGCATGGCGTGGAGCTGGCGGTACGAGGGCACGAACGGCGAGTCGGTCGAGGGGCCGGCGGAGTCGTTCGGCAGTCAGGCGGACGCCGAGTCCTGGATCGGCCAGACCTGGCGCGAGCTCGCGGCGTCCGGCGTCACCTCGGTCGCGCTCGTCGAGGACGACCGGGTGGAATACCGGATGAGCCTGCTGCCCCCGGCGAAGTGATGGCCGGCGACCGCCCGGGGAGCGAGCCGCTGGTGCTCGGCGTGCCCCGGGCGGCCTTCCGGCCCAGCCCGGTCTTCCTCGCCCTGCTCGCGCTCTTCGTGACCAGCGGCGTGCTGACCTGGAACGGGTTCGGCAACGTCCGGCTCGACGTGTTCCTCTTCGTCGTCTCCGGGTGGCTGGTGTCGCTCTGCCTGCACGAGTACGCCCACGCGATCGTGGCGTTCCGGGCCGGCGACCGCAGCGTGGCCCACCGCGGCTACCTGACGCTGAACCCGCTGAAGTACAGCCACCCGCTCCTGTCGATCGCGCTGCCGGTGCTCGTGGTGCTGCTCGGCGGCATCGGCCTGCCCGGCGGGGCGGTCTGGGTGGACCGGCACGCCATCCCCGGGCGGCTGCGGCACACGCTGGTCAGCCTCGCCGGCCCGGCCACCAACGTGCTGTTCACGCTGCTCCTGGTGGCCGCCGTACGCCTCGGCGCGGCCGGCGGCGGGCCGGTCGAGTTCTGGGCGGGTGTGGCGCTGCTGGCGTTCCTCCAGCTCACCGCCAGTGTGCTCAACCTGCTCCCGGTGCCCGGCCTCGACGGCGGCAACATGATCCAGCCGTGGCTGAACCCGCAGTGGCGCAGGATGTACGACCTGTTCGCCCCGTTCGGCTTCATCCTGCTGTTCGCGCTGCTGTGGAACCCGCGGCTCAGCGACTGGTTCTTCGGCGCGGTCTTCGCCGTGGGTGACTTCCTCGGCCTGCCGCCGTGGCTCTACGCCCTCGGCCTGGACCTGATCCGCTTCTGGCAGGGCTGACCGGAGCCCCGTCCGTGGTGCCGCTGCCGGCCCCGCGGCCGCTGGTGCTGCCCGGCCCGGCCGGCCCGTCGCGGGGCCGGCCGGACCGGAGCGGGTCACGGACGCTCGGCGGGGGACTCGGTCCGGGCCGGGTCGCGCTCGACGATCGGGTCGATGATCTCGTCGATCGCCTTGAGCAGGCCGGCGTCGAGCCGCACGCCGGCGGCCTTGACGTTGTCGTGCACCTGCTCGGGGCGGGACGCGCCGACGATCGCCGAGGAGACGTTCGGGTTCTGCAGCACCCAGGCGATGGCGAGCTGCGCCATGCTCAGGCCGGCCTGCTCCGCCAGCGGCTTGAGCCGCTGCACGCGCGTCAGCACGTCGTCGGTCATGAACTTGGCGATGAAGCCCGCACCCGACTTCTCGTCGGTGGCGCGGGAACCGGCCGGCGGCGGCTGGCCCGGCAGGTACTTGCCGGAGAGCACGCCCTGCGCGATCGGCGACCAGACGATCTGCCCGACGCCCAGCTCCTCGCTGGTGGGGACGACCTCGGACTCGATGACCCGCCACAGCATCGAGTACTGCGGCTGGTTCGAGACGAGCGGGATGCGCAGCTCCCGGGCGAGCTGGTGGGCCTCGCGGATCTGCGACGCCTTCCACTCGGAGACGCCGATGTAGAGCGCCTTGCCGGAGTGCACGACGTCGGCGAACGCCTCCATCGTCTCCTCCAGCGGCGTGCTGTAGTCGTACCGGTGGGCCTGGTAGAGGTCCACGTAGTCGGTGCGCAGCCGGCGCAGCGAGCCGTTGATCGACTCCATGATGTGCTTGCGGGACAGGCCCCGGTCGTTGCGGCCCGGTCCCGTGGGCCAGTACACCTTGGTGAAGATCTCCAGCCCCTCGCGCCGCTCACCGGACAGCGCGCGACCCAGCACGTCCTCGGCGCGGGTGCCCGCGTACACGTCGGCCGTGTCGAAGGTGGTGATGCCGGCGTCCAGGGCGGCCCGGACGCAGGCGAACGCCGCGTCCTCCTCGACCTGCGAGCCGTGGGTGATCCAGTTGCCGTACGAGATCTCGCTGACCATCAGGCCGGAACGGCCCAGGTGACGGAATTCCATGCTCCCGACCCTACTCCTGCCGATCATGAGCGGCCGGGGACGCGGCTCAGAGCACCGGGTGGGTGTCGACGAGCAGCCGCTCGATCTCGGCGACCACCTCGTCGCGGTCGCGGTGCACCGGCTCGATCAGCGGCTGGCCCCGCCGGTCGAGCGCCCCCCAGTGGCCGGTGCCGTCGTCGACCAGGAACGCGACCGGGTGGATGACCAGCGCGGGGTGGGTGGGCGGCACCAGCACCTTCCCGGTCCGGTCCACCACGCCCCGCCGGCCGGCCACGTCCACGACCGCCAACCCCTCGTCGGTGAACCCGTCGACGTAGCGGCCGTCGGCCAGGACGGTGGTGAACCCGTGGTAGCGGGTGGGCACCACGATGCGGCCGTTGCGGTCGACCGCCCCCCAGCCCTCCCGGCGGACCACGGCCACGCCGCGGTGGAACGGGCGTACGTCCGCGAAGCCGTGCGGCACGACCACCTCGCCAACGGTGTCGATGGCCACCCAACCGGAGGCGCCGTCCGACACCCAGGCCAGCCCGTCGGCGAACGGGCGGACCACCGGGTACGACGGTCCGAGCACGGTGGCGCCGGTGAGGTCCACCAGCGACCACCGCTCCGTCTCCGGCCGTCGCACCCAGGCCAGCCCTTCGCGGAACGACTGCGCCTCGGCGTACTCGGCCGCGACGACCATGTCGCCGTCCGGGTCGGCGAAGCCCCACAGGTCGCCGTCGCGTGCCGGCACCGGGGGCCGGTCACGCTCCAACACCTCGTCCCGACTCCGGGGGTACGGCCCGAAGCCCGTTCGCGCGACCCGCTCCGCGACCGCGTCCAGGCTCAGCCGGATCCGCGCCTGGAGCTCGGGGTCCCCGTCGCCACGCAGGTCGAGGGCCCGCTCGAAGTGGTGGCACGCCTCCATCAGCCGGCCCTGGTCGTAGCAGGACCGCCCGGCGTGCTCGTGCAGCGCCGCGCGCAGCCGATCGGGCAGCTCGGTGGAGTTGGCCTCGGCGAAGAGCCGGTCGGCCTCCGCGAACTCGCCGCGCCACCGCAGCACGTGCGCCAGCCGCGCCTGGGCCACCGCCGTGCGCCGCAACTCCCCGGTGGCCTCCGCGTAGGTGAGCGCGAGCCGCCCGTCGGCGAGCGCGTCGTCCAGCTCGCCGAGCAGCCGGGAGACCACCGCCCGCAGGCTCAGCAGCCGGGCGCGCGACCGGTTGTCGATCGCCGCGCCCAGCTTCTCGGTGAGACGCCGCCGGATCGTCCGGAACTCCTCCGGCTCCTCCACCACCTCGCGCAGGGTCTCCGGGTCGAGCTGCCAGCGGTAGCCCGCCAGGACCTGCTCCGGGTCAACCTGCGCCGCGCCCGCCCGGTCGGCGTCCCGCGTCTCCGGCCCACGCGCCTCCGGCCCACGCGCCTGCGGCCCACGCGCCTCGGGGCCACGCGCCTCCAGGCCACGCGCCTCGGGCTCACGCGGCTCCGGGCCATGCGTCTCCGGGCCACGCGACTCCGGGCCATGCGGCTCCGGGCCATGCGGCTCCGGGCCACGCGCCTCGGGCTCACGCGTCTCCGGGCCATGCGTCTCCGGGCCACGCGGCTCCGGGCCATGCGGCTCCGGGCCACGCGCCTCGGGCTCACGCGTCTCCGGGCCACGCGGCTCCGGGCCATGCGTCTCCGGGCCACGCGTATCGGGGCCGGAGCCCGCGTCACGGCCGGGGCCGCGCTGCTCCGGGGCGCGCGGCTCGCGTTGTTCCGTGGCCGTCGGCGGAATCTGTCCGACCGGCGGCGCGGAGACGGCCGGCGCGGAGGTCGGCTGCGCCGGGGCAGCCGGCGCGTGCGGCTCGGACACCGCTCGCGCGGGCGGCGCCGGCACGGACGGTGCCGGTGGTTCGGCGCCGGGCGGCGCGGGTGGCGCGGACACCGGTTGCGCTGGCGGGGAGACCGGCGGCACGGGTGGTGCCGACACCGGTTGTGCTGACGCCGCGGTGTCGGACCATGCCGGTGGCGCGCTGACCGGCGGCGCGGGTACTGGTTGCGCCGGTGGCGTGGTGACGGGCGGTGCCGGTGGCGCGCTGACAGGTGGTGCCGGCGGCGCGGACACCGCCTGCCTCGGTGGCGCGAGGTCGCCGACGCCTGGTGGAACCGTCGAGGTCTCGGAGGGCGAGGCGGTGACCGGCTGAACCGCCAGTGCTGACGGGCCGCTCGTGGGCGCGGGAACGGGCCGGACCGGCGGGGCGGACACCGGCTCGGCGGGCGCACCAGGTAGGGCAGACTTGGCCTGTGCCGGCGGCCCGGAGACGGGTCCGACGGCCGGCGCGGCGACGGGCGCGGCACCGACTCCCGGACGTTCGGCGGACGCGGGGGCGTGGTCCGCGTGTGGCGCGAACTCCGATCGGGCCGCCGGTGCGGCGGGGAAGGGCGGCGGAGCCGGGACGACGCTTCCGGGCGACGTGGCCGCGGCGGGCGGCGCGGTTACGGCCCGGGCCGGGGCAGCGGGGGACGGCGTGGCCATGGCCTGTGGCGGTGGTGCGTCGGGTGGCGCGGTTACGGCCTGGTCCGGGGCAGCAGCGGGCGGCGTGGACATGGGCCGCGCAGTGGGCGGGGCAGTGGGCTCAGCAGCGGACGCGGGCGCGGACACGGGCCGGGCCGGTGGTCCGGACACCGGCTCTGCCGAGTCGCCGGTTGGTGCGGACGCCGGGCGCGGATCGGTCGCCTCGGGTGGAGTCTCATGGGTGTCGAAGCCGCGCGGTGACAACCATGGTGTGCCACCGGCGGGTTCGACCGCCGTGTCGGTGTCGAGGGTGGGCGGGGTCGGCTCGTTCGTCTCCGAGCCTTGCGGGACGGAAGCGTCCGGGACGGGTGCGGGCGCGGGCCGTACCGGGGCTGCGGGCCCGGACTGGTCCGCCGGGAAGTCGGCATGGGCGGCCGGGGCGGGGGAGACGTGCTCCGTCACCGACCCGGCCGGAGGTGCCAGGGCAGGACGGGCGACGGGCGGCGCCGACACGCGTTCGGCCGGCGGGGCCGAGACCGGCCCGGTCGCGCCGGCCGGCGATGCGGGAACCGGCTCGACCGGGGACGGGTCGAGCGCGCGGGTCGACGGCACGACGGGTGGCGTGACGGGTGGTGCGGGCACCGGCCCCGTCATGGCCTGCGGTGGCGAGACCGGTGGCGTCATGGCCGGCGGCGCGGAGACCGGAGCTTCCCAGGGCTCAACCGTCTGTCCGCTCGGACCACCGACGGCGTGATCGACGGGAGGCGCCCAGGACGGCGGGACTGGTGCTGCCAGCTCCGACGAAACGTGCGGTGCCGGGGTCGACGGGGCCGGGTGCGCCGACTCCGCCGGGGCAGGCGGTGCCGGTTCCGCCGAGGCGGCGGGTCGTGCCATCTCCGGCGGGGCCGGGTGCACCGGCTCCGCCGGGGGAGGCGGTGCCGACTCTGGCCGGGCGGGCGCTGGCGGTTCCGGCACGGTGGGTCGTGCCGTCTCCGGCGGGGTCGGGTGCACCGATTGCGCCGGAGTAGGCAATGCCGGCGCTGGCCGGGCGGGCGCTGGGCCATCCGACGGGCCGGGGAGCGCCGCCGCCGGGGACACCGGCTCCGGAGGGCCGGTCGGTGTCGACTCCGGCCGGGCGGGCGGCGCCGACACGGGCCGGGCAGGAGGCGCGGAGACCGGACGGGGGACGGGTGGCCCGAAGATGGGGTGTGCCGGTGCGGGAACCAGGTGCGCGTCCACCGGCTCCGCGGGCGCGAGGGCCGGGTCGGCCGGGGGAACCAGGTCGACGGGTGCGGGCGCCGTGGCGGCCGGCTTGGCGGGTGCCGTGGCGATCGGCTGGGCGGGTGCCGTGGCGATCGGCTGGGCGGGTGCTGTGGAGTCCGGTTCGGCGGGTGCCGTGGCGGCCGGTCCGGCGGGCGGACCGGAAGCTGGCGAGACAGCCGGGGCCGCCGACGCCGGTGTCGCCGGTTCCGTCCCGGCCGGCGGTTGGACACGGTCGTGGGTGGGCACGGGCGACGTGAGGGCGTCCGGGGCGGGGTTC